>CAYTDH010000063.1:0-14228 GCA_964436325.1 uncultured Tangfeifania sp. | reverse complement strand
AGGGAATTGTCATTCCGAGGGAAGCGAAGCGACGAGGAATCTCTCCCTATTTCAACAGATTTCTCCTCCTGCGTCGTCGAAATGACATCAGAGCGAGATTACACTAACTCTTTAATTATAAGTAATTTATAAAAATCCATCATTGTCAACCAGGCCGGTTTCGGCCATAACGCTCGTGGGCAGATACAAAATCACCAGCGGTAAGGGAGGCTATCAGGGATATTTCACCTGCCATTACTGTTGCTGCAACAATTTCAGCAAACTTCCTGCTTTTACCGTTTCCGTAACATCCTAAAATTTCGAGGCATTCGCGCTGGGTGGGCAACGAAACACCTCCACCTACTGTTCCCACCATCAGGGAAGGCATATTCACCGAAATGTACAATTCACCATCACGGTCCTCTGCATAACTATATCCCACACAAGAGTCGCTGACATTGGCAAGATCCTGACCACACGCCAGAAATAATGCCGCAATGCCATTAGCCAGGTGGCCGTTCATTCCCATAGCACCTGAAAGCAAGGCCCCCATCACCTCCTGACGGTAGTTCCGTTCAATATCCTTGGCTGTGGTATGCAAAAAACGGCGAACAATATGTTCTTTGATGACCACTTCTGCAACAACCGACTTTCCCCTGCCAAGAATGCTGTTGATGTAGGCTGGCTTTTTATCCACCGCCATGTTGCCTTCCAGCGAATAGCGTATAATGGGAAAATGCGCAGCAATATATTTACACACTTCCAGCGAAGCTTTTGAAATCATGTTCATCCCCATGGAGTCGCCGGTAGAGAAATCCAGCCTCAGAAAAACAATTCTGCCCTGAATGTAACTGTGATAGCTCACCAGTTTTCCGTGGGTGGTAGTACTTTGGGCCACTTTCTGAAGGTCCCCAAAACGGCTCTCAATCCAGGCCACAAAATCCCGTGCTTTCCATAAATCTTCCAGTTCAAAAAACGGGGCCCTCTGGATGTTGTCTTTCACAAGCAATACATTGGCACCTCCCGAAAGGGTTATCACCCTGGCCCCCCTGTTAAATGAAGATATCAGGGTCCCTTCGGTGGTTCCCAAAGGAACAAAAAATTCGCCGGAAGCGTGCTCGCCGTTTACCCTCAAAGGACCTACTGCCCCTATAGGCACCTGAGCGAAACCAATCAAATTTTCAATGTTTCCCCTGGCCAGATGAGGATCAATCCGGCTGCTGTTCAACCATGACAGGGAACAACCACACTGTTCCCCCAGGAATTTTAACCGCTCATTAAGGACTTCGGGTGAATAATCATCTTTTCTGTTTCTTGGCAATTTCATATTATTAAAATGTTTATTTTCTAAGGTGTAGTATTTTAATTATCCTCTTAGGGTAATTATTTTGCATCCTCGTTTCATATTTTATCGCTATTCATTTTCAAAAAATCCTGGCCCGTTCACAACGGCAGCCATTTCTTACCCGCGATTCTGTTGGGTTAAAATCGCTCTCACGGGGCATTTCCTTCAGATATGCCCCCGCTTACAACGCATAGATTAATTTAAGCCCAACGCCCTGAATCAGGGAGGGGAGATTTACTGAAGTGATAAAAAAGCCTCCTCAAATGAATTTTCCCCAAAATTTCTTCATTCACCGAAAAAAAACACCATCTCACAGAAAACTTTCAACGTATTTCAAGTTTTCATGTATATTTGTGCCAAAATCAAATCATGGAGTTAAGAGAACGTATCCTTCAGGAAGCCAGACAGGAATTTTTCCGGTATGGTGTAAGAAATGTTACCATGGATGGGATTGCCACGGAACTGGGAATCTCAAAACGCACTGTTTATGAAACCTTTAAAGACAAAACCGAACTCATTCAGACGTGTTTAAAGGAACTCTCCCTGGAGCACGAAAGAAAGAACAGGGAAGTTATCCAAACCTCATCCAATGTCATAGATGCCATTTTTACTTTCATGCAGGAAGGAATAAAGGCGATGAGTTCGATCAAGCCGGTCTTCTTTTTCGACATGAAGAAATTCTACCCGGAAATCTGGGGCCCCATGCAAAAAAGCAATATAGAAAATGCCTATAATTTGACTCACAAGCTGCTCCGGAAAGGAGTTAACGAAGGGCTGTTCAGAAAAGAGATCAACATCCGGATTGTTTCGAAGCTGTTTCATGAACAGATGAACCTGATTTCCAACAGCACGGTTTTCCCCCCGGATGAATTTGACTTTTCCGAAGTCTTCCAGAACCTGGTCATCAACTTTATGCGGGGTATTTCCACCCAAAAAGGAATTGAACTCATCGATCAGATTCTGGAAAAAGAGGCCAAAACTGAAAACGAAAGAGATTAAAAGAGTTTTTAACGTGTAAACAATAACAAAAGATGCTTACCATGAGAAGAAAACAGATTATTCTGATGACCGCAGCCCTTTGGCTGGCCATTTCGTCGGGAGCCCAGGAGACGCTGATACTCGACCTGAAAGCCGCCAAAGAGCATGCGCTCAATTATAACCTGAACATTCAGAATGCCGGTCTTGCGGTGGACCAATCGCAGGAACAGCTCAGGGAGACCATCGCTGCCGGACTTCCCCAGATCAACGCCACAGCAGATTACTCCAACGCTTTGGGCGCCGAAATCACCATTCAGTTCGACGAAAATGCACCACCATCGACGATCCCCATTAAACCCACGTCAAATTTTAATCTAAATCTCAACCAGTTGCTTTTTAGCGGCAGCTATCTGGTGGGGGTACAAACCGCAAAACTTGCGGAGAAACTCTCACAAAAAAACGAGGTAAAGACCAGGCAGGATATCGTGAGCCAGGTAGTGGAAGGGTATTATCTGGTATTGGTTTCGCATGAGTCGTTAAAGATATTGCAAACCAACACCGAAAACCTGCATGAAGTATACCGGAAAACAGCCCCCATGGTAGAGGTGGGCATGATGGAAAAGGTGGAACTGGACCAGTTATCGGTACAGGTTAATTCCCTTGAGAATGCGGTTAAATCGGCGGAACGGCAGTATGAAATGGCCAAAAATCTGCTGCGTGTGCAACTGGGGGTTTCTGCAGATACCAAACTGGAACTCACCGAAACCCTGACCGGGATTCTCATGGCTGCTGACCTCAGCAACATAAATAATGAGGGTTTCGAGGCAGAACAAAACATTGATTATCAGCTTATCGACCTTCAGGAAGATATGACCGGAAAACAAATCAAGATGCAACAATCCAACTACCTTCCCACCCTTTCGGGATATTACAATTTCACTCAAAAAATCCTGAAACCCGACTTTGATATGACCCCTCAGCATATGATAGGCCTGCAAATGAATATTCCTGTATTTTCCAGCGGAGAACGGCGTTCGAGAGTGCAGCAAGCCAAAATCGATCTGGAAACCACCCGTAACAATAAGGCCCTGCTCGAAGACCAACTATCGATCCAATATAAGCAATTACAGTTTAACCTGAAAAGTGCTTGGGAGAGTTATCAAAACCAGCAAAAAAATGTAAAGGTGGCCCGCGAAGTTTATGAAAGTCTGAAAAGAAAATATGAAGAGGGGTTGATTTCAGGCATTGAACTCACCACTGCCGACAACAATTACCTTCAGGCTGAATCGGAATATTTAAACGCTATTATGGAAGTACTTCAGGCGCACAATGATCTCCGCACGCTTACGGGAGAGATTATGAATAATAAATAGAACAGAAACACAGAAAACAAATAATCAAATTAGGTACGATGAAACGAATTCAAAAGATAACAATGGCATTTACCCTTGCAGCGGCAACGATGGTTTCCTGCTCTCAGGGGGAACAACAGGAAAGCCGCCAGGAAGCAGGCTCCGGCACCGAAAAAGAACCCGTAGAAGTCATGAAACTCGAACCCCGGACCATTGCCCGTTCGGTGGAATATCCTGCTACGGTGAAAGCTGCTGAAGAGGTGCATATGGTGCCTGCCTCTCCCGGGCGCATCGAAGCCATCTTTGCCGAAACCGGAGACCGGGTAACGAAGGGGACTCCCCTGATTAGAATGGACAGTACCCAACTGAAGCAGGCCCGGATACAACTTCAAAACACCCGGGAAGAGTTGCAACGGCTGGAAACATTGGCGGAAACGCAAAGCATTGCCCGTCAACAATACGATCAATTGAAAACACAATATGATGTAGCCCGGTCAAATGTAGCCTTTCTGGCCGACAACACCGTTCTCCATGCTCCCTTCGACGGGTTGATATCAGGACGCTGGTTTGAACCGGGAGAGATGTATTCCGGGTCTCCCAATACGCCCGATGGAAAAGCCGCCGTGCTCACCGTTGTCCAGATCGACCGGCTGGAAGCCCTTGTGCCCCTTTCCGAAAAGCATTTTCCAAAGGTAACCACCAATACCAATATTACGGTCGCCTTTGATGTCTACCCGCAACTCACCTTCCCGGGCCGCATCAACCGCATTCATCCTACCATCGACCCGGTAAACCGCACCTTCAATGTGGAAGTTTTGGTCAGCAACAGCCAGGGAAAACTGCGTCCTGGAATGTTTTCCCGCATCACTTTTGATCTTGAGGAGGTGGAAGCCATTTTGGTGCCCTCTATTGCCGTCCTCAAAATGCAGGGCTCCAACGAACGGTACCTCTTTGTAAATAAAAACGGCACCGCCCGCCGCGTTTCTGTGAAGATTGGCGAACGCTTTGACGATCTGATTGAAGTTTTTTCCGATCAACTCAAAAATGGAGATGAGATTGTGGTGACCGGGCAATCCCGGCTCATTGACGGTGCTTCCCTCGAGATTAAAAATTAACAGGCGTTAACCGCTAAAAAGTATTTCATATGAACATCTATAAGGCAGCTGTAAAAAAACCCATTACGACCATGAT
This sequence comes from uncultured Tangfeifania sp., assembly GCA_964436325.1. GTDB lineage: Bacteria > Bacteroidota > Bacteroidia > Bacteroidales > Prolixibacteraceae > Tangfeifania. Next base: position 9,383 of record CAYTDH010000063.1, on the reverse strand, counting down.
GATTTTTGTCGGCATTGTGGTAATGGGCATTTACTCCCTCGTACAAATCCCCATCGATTTGTATCCTGAAATGGATCCACCGTTCATTTCGGTTATGACAACCTATTCGGGCGCCAACGCCCTTGATATTGAAAACAATGTTACGACTCCGCTCGAAGATGCCCTCAACTCGGTGGATAAACTAAAGGAGATCACCTCCACCTCTTCCGATAACCTGTCGGTCATCAATCTCGAATTTGAATGGGGGGCCAACCTTGATGAAGCGACCAATGATATCCGGGATGTGATTGACCGGACGATCGATATTTTGCCCGAAGAATCGGAACGGCCTATGATTTTTAAGTTCAACACCAGCATGATGCCCATCGTTTTTTATGCCGTAACAGCACAGGAGAGCTACCTCGGTCTGGAAAAACTGCTGGATGAAAAAATCATTAATCCGCTGAACCGTATCGAAGGCATTGGGTCTATCGGTTTAATGGGGGCCCCTAACCGGGTGGTATATGTCGATGCAGACCCACGCTTGCTCGACGCTAACAATTTGACCATCGAGCAAATTGGAAACACCATTGCGGCCGAAAACATGAACCTTCCCTCGGGCAACATCAAAATGGGAAAACTCGATTACCAGTTGCGGGTCCAGGGCGAATTCAGCACCAGCGGAAGAATCGAAGACCTCGTGGTTGGAAACATAGCTGGTAAACCCGTTTACATTCGCGATGTAGCGGTGGTGCGCGATTCCATCAAGGACCTTTCCCTGGAGGAGCGAATCAACGGACAAACCGGAATGCGCATGTTTGTCATGAAACAGTCGGGTGCCAATACGGTCAAAGTAGCCCGGGAGGTGCGCCAGAACATCGAAGAACTGGAATCTTCGCTTCCCCCCGATGTCAAAATCAACCTGATCATGGACACCTCCGATTTCATCAAAGGGTCCATCAACAACCTCTCCAAAACGCTGATGTGGGCTTTCCTGTTTGTTATTCTGGTGGTGCTGTTCTTTCTCGGAAGATGGCGGGCGACCTTTATCATTGTCCTGACCATCCCCATTTCCCTGATTGTGGCATTTCTGTTTCTTTTTATCACAGGAAGTTCTATCAATGTGATATCACTGACGTCCCTTTCTATTGCCATTGGAATGGTTGTAGACGATGCCATTGTTGTGCTGGAAAACATTACCCGCCATGTGGAACGGGGAGCAACCCCCCGGGAGGCAGCCATCTATGCCACCAATGAAGTATGGCTGGCAGTAATCATCACCACACTGGTTGTAGTGGCCGTCTTTTTCCCGCTTACGCTTGTCGGGGGCATGACCGGAGTCATATTCAACCAGTTGGGCTGGATTGTAACCATAACAGTGGTCACCTCCACCCTGGCCGCAATCTCCTTAACGCCCATGCTGTCGTCAAAACTGCTTAAACTCCGGCAACGCAAAAGAAAACCGCCGCGTTTGAGTTACGAAAGAACCATTGAAAAAGGACTCGGGATACTCGACAATTTTTACGAAGGAACACTCCGGTGGGTCCTGCGTCACAAATTGTTTACCCTTCTTATGGCTCTAGCTGTTTTTGTGGGATCGGGCTTTTTGCTGCAATTCATCCACACCGATTTCATGCCCGAATCGGACGAAAGTCGAATCACGGCTGAAGTGGAACTGCAAACCGGAACCCGGGTGGAACAAACCATCAAAACAACACGTTACCTTGAGGAGGTCATTAAGCAGAAATTTCCTGAAATAGAAATTATATCGGCCTCTTCGGGGTCGGATGATGAGGGAAGTATGTTTTCCCTGTTCACCACTACGGGGTCGAACATGATCAACTTCATGATGCGCCTTGTTCCCATCGAAGAGCGGGAACGCTCGGTGTGGGACATTGCCGCCGAACTGCGGGAGGAAATCGCGGCCTTACCTGAGGTCATCAATTTCAATGTGGAAACCGCCGGACAAGGATTGGGAGGAACTTCAAACACCGTGGATGTGGAAATCTACGGGTATGATTTCAATATGACCAATGCCCTGGCCGATGAGATTCACCAGAAAATAGAAGATGTGCCGGGAGCCATCGACGTTCAGATAAGCCGGAAAAAAGATAAACCCGAACTCCAGTTTGTGCTGGACCGCGATAAAGTGGCTCTTCATGGCCTTAGCACAGCACAGGTGGCTTCCAATATCCGGAACCGGATAAGCGGGATGATCGCCTCGCGATATAAGGAAGAGGGCGAAGAGTATGACATCCGGGTCAGACTGAAAGAGGAATTTCGCAATTCCCTCACCGACCTGGAAGAATTTTCCATCGTAACCCCTGCCGGAGCCAGCATAAAGCTGACCGAACTCGGTAAAATCGAAGAGTATTGGTCGCCGCCCAACATCCAGCATAAACGCCGTGAACGCATTGTCACCGTTTCGGCCAAACCCGATCGGATTGCCATGGGCGAACTGGCCACACGTATCCAGGAAACCATCGACGGTGTGGATGTCCCGCAGGAGGCTATCCTCAACATAGGCGGTGCTTATGAAGACCAACAGGAATCGTTTATGGACCTGGGATTGCTCATGGTCGTCAGCCTCATTCTGGTATTCATTGTCATGGCTTCGCAGTTTGAATCCTTCACCATGCCCTTTGTGATTATGTTCTCCATCCCCTTTGCATTTACAGGGGTTATCCTGGCTTTGTTCATTACCAACACCACCCTGAGTCTGGTGGCAGGACTGGGAGCTGTGCTGCTGATTGGCATCGTGGTAAAAAACGGTATTGTGCTGATTGACTTTACCAACCTCATGCGCGACCGCGGAATGGAATTGTACGAAGCCATAGCCATCTCAGGGAAGTCCAGGCTCCGCCCGGTATTGATGACGGCGGCCACAACCATTCTGGGAATGCTTCCTCTGGCCCTGAGTACAGGCGAAGGAGCTGAAATATGGAAGCCCATGGGAATTACCGTTATCGGAGGACTCGTGTTCTCCACCATGGTTACCATGATCATTGTTCCCGTTATGTATGGACTCCTGGCGCATCATGGAGAGCGCAACAAGAAAAAAACCGTTGACAAACAATTCCGTTTTATGGAACAAAATAGTATTCAATGAAAGCAGTAATGATCATATTTAACCAGGCCAATACCGAACGTGTGGAGTACATGCTCAATAAACTGGAAATCCGAGGATATACCTGGTTCAGCGATGTAAAAGGAAGGGGCAGCGAAACCGGCGAACCCCGCATGGGCACCCACACCTGGCCCGAAATGAACTCAGCCGCTCTTACCATGATTCCCGATGAAAAAGTGGACGTTTTGCTGGAAGCCGTGAAAAAACTCGACGAAGTAAATAAAGAGGTAGGGGTGCGCGCTTTTGTCTGGAACGTTGAAAGAACGGTTTAACCTGACTTGAACTCATCCGATGACTCGCAGTCATCGGATGAGTTTCACCCCGAAGTCATCAACTTAGGTAAAACCATTTTACCTCTAATATCGTTAAAAACCATTTTAAGAACTATTATTTTTTAATCAATGTAAATTCCATTTGGTCCGTAGCATCAGAGCTTCCTCCTGCATAAACCAAAAACCTTCCGAGTTCGGCTTTTAATTCCAAATTGAAATTGTAAAAAGCCAAATCCCGGGGTCTAATGGTGAAATTAACCGTACGTTTTTCACCTTTTGGGATAAAGACTTTCTCGAAACCTTTGAGTTCACGGACAGGAGGTGTTACAGAAGCCACCAAATCGCGGACATACCATTGCACCACTTCAGCACCATCAAAATCTCCGATATTTTTTACATCAACCGACACCTCCAGTACCCCGTCCACCTCCAGCTTATTGTTGCTAATTTTAAGATTACTGTATTCAAAAGAGGTATAGCTCAGGCCAAACCCGAAAGGAAACAACGGAGAATTCTCCACATCCAGGTAGTTCGATTTAAACTTTTGGAAAGTGTCTCCTTCCTGGGGCCTTCCTGTCTTCCGGTGGGCATAATAAACGGGAATCTGTCCCACATTGCGCGGGAAGGTAACAGTCAGTTTCCCGGAGGGAATCACCTCTCCGAACAAAACGTCTGCAATCGCGTTCCCGGCCTCTACCCCCGGATGCCAGGTATGAAGCAAGGCATCAGCCCATTCGAACTCCTCCTCCAACGCAAGTGGCCGGCCGCTCATCATAACCACCACCAAAGGTTTATCTGCCTGGGCCAAAACCCGGAGCAATTTTTTCTGACTTTCAGGCAACGAAATATTTGAGCGGCTTGCCGATTCTCCACTCATTTCACTGGCCTCACCCACAACGGCAACAACAACATCGGCTTGTGCAGAAACCTCGAGGGCTTCCTTTATCATCGTTTCCGGCGAACATTCGCCGATATCCACTTTCATGCCAAAAACATTAATTTTTTGGGCATATCCAGAATCATTCACAATGTTCGCCCCTTTAGCATACACTACTTCAGCTTCATCACCAACAAGATTTTTTATGCCATCAATCACCTTCACAGCAAGATGATCCTCACCAGTTGGCGCCCAGGTGCCCAACATGTTGTTCTGACTGTTGGCCAGCGGTCCCACCAAGGCCACGGTTCCCGATTTCTCAAGGGGAAGTGTTTTCTTGCCATTACCCGGAAGGCTGGCATTTTTCAACAGAACAAACGATTCGGCAGCGGCTTTACGTGCAAATTTACGATGTTCATCTGTTAGAATATCATTTTCAGGCTGTGAATCATCCACATACCGATAGGGGTCACCAAACAAGCCCAACTTGTATTTAGCTTTAAGGACCCGACGGCAGGCCCGGTTGATAACTTCTTCCGTTACCGTTTCTTCCTCCAGCGATTGATTCAGGGTAATGAGAAACCCCTCGCCCACCATATCCATATCAACGCCCGCTTTCAGGGCCAGAGCCGAAACAGACTGCAAATCGCCCATTCCATGCGCAACCATTTCATTTACGGAAGTATAGTCCGAGATCACGAACCCATCGAATCCCCATCGATCGCGAAGAACTTCGGTTAGCAACCATCTGTTTCCGGTTGCCGGTATTCCGCGGACGTCATTAAAAGAGGTCATTACGCAACCCGCACCTGCATCCACCGCAGCCTTGTAGGGAGGAAAATAGACGTTAAACATGCGCTGCAGGCTCATATCAACAGTATTGTAATCGCGTCCGGCTTCGGAAGCACCATACAAGGCCATGTGTTTGACTGTGGCCATCATGGTTTTTTTATCGCTTAAATCATCCTGCTGATATCCCCGCACCATGGCTTTCGCAATTTCTGAACCAAGGTAAGGATCTTCACCAGCCCCTTCCGCAATGCGCCCCCAGCGGGGATCACGGGCAATATCCACCATAGGTGAAAAGTTCCAGAAGATACCATCGGCTGTAGCTTCTTTTGCAGCAATTTGAGCTGTTCTCTCAATTAAATCCATATCCCAACTACAGGATAATCCTAACGGAATGGGAAATGTCGTTTTGTAACCATGAATTACATCCGAACCAAAAAGCATCGGGATTTTCATCCTGCTTCCTTCAACAGCTAGAGCCTGGGCCTGTCTTACTTTCTCAGGTCCATAAACCCCAAAAATGCCGCCAACATTTCCCCCTTTTATTTTTGACTCCACATCGGTACTTACTACTGAACCGGTGGGAATTCCTTCGCCGGGTGTTATCAGATTCAATTGTCCGATTTTTTCTTCAATGGTCATTTCACGCATCAGGTCATCGATAAAAGTATCCATTTCAGATTCCTTTTTCTGCTGCCCACAAGAAACAAGAAGCACGACAGCTAATGCCAAAAACAATAATTTCCTCATAATAATCTGATTTTATTCAACTTCAATAATATCATCATCTTTATCGAAATGAGCAGGGAAAAATGTACAAACGGTACTCCAAGTCGTGTTGAAAGCCAACCCAATGGCAGCAAAAGACCAAAACTGCCCGATGGAATGGTTCACGGCTATTCCATGCCCGCTGCCATAGAAAAAATCCAGCGGCTTAATACTCACGGGATTATTCCTTATGCAGGTATAATCTCTATCCAGCAGATTGCAACAGGCCTGCGGGATGAATCTCTGCGCATTTACAGAATGGCCAATAATCAAAAATGCAAATAGGAAGGTTCTTTTCACCATCTCATTTATTTTGAATAAGAAGTTTTCCATTGGTTGTCTTTGCCCCGGCAGACAAATTCACCATATAAAACCCGCCATCAACCTCAGAACAATTGACTTTTAACCTCTCGGAATGAGAAAAAAATGCCTTATGAATAACCAGTTTTCCATCGAGTCCAAATAATTTTAATTCGGCATTTTTATTTTGAAAAGAGGGATTCAGCTCGACATAGAAATAATTTCGTGCGGGATTGGGATAGACTTCAATAAGCTCGTTATCCTTTAATTGATTCACATTTGTTGTTACCTGATAATCAAACCCCAACTTATCGAGGCCGGCCTGAACCTCTTCATCTGACATTACAATGTTCCACAAAAGGCCGGTCCGGAAATTTTCAATCATCACAGCAATCGGTCCCTGGTCAATTCCAAGGTAAGCATCCCGCACCCAGTCGAGGTTATCATTAAAGGCATCGTAAAATCCATAAAGTCCGAAAAGATCGGCACCCCGCACACGATAAAAATAGCTCAATGCTTTCATCGACTCTTCCGGCGTGTAGGGCATGCTTCCCAGCGCTCCCGTGGGGCTTATGGTACCGTTGTCGTTATACCACGGCTGGTGGGCTGTGTAGCCATAAGGGTCATCGCTGGCGGTGAGTCCCCAGCAACTATCCTGGTAGCTTTTGTGATTGAGCGGATTGTCGATAGCATAAGCATGATGTATTTTTGCCGTGTTCACATGCTCCTGCCAATAATCGACATATTTATCGGAGAGACCATTCGGATTAATGCCTAAATGCGTATAGTGAATAAAAAACAACGGCCCGCCCCAGTCAGGTGATAAGTTGATGCTAAAATCGTAAAAAGTACGTTCATCCAACATCCCTCCATCCCGGGCCCATCCATTCGTGTAAACCTCTTTGGAGATGGGATAGGTTGGAGAAGATGCCGCCATGATATAGGTTATCAGGCATTCGTTCCAGCCTCGCATCTGCATATTCATTTCAAAATCGTAGTTGGGCGACCAATGCCAGAAAAGTGTATTCTGCCCGTTCTGATACCAGGTCCATTCAATTTCACGCCAGAGGTGATTGGCTCGTTCGCGAATCAAAACCGATTGGGCATCATTCCCGGAAAAATAGTTTTTTAGTGCCAATAAACCGGCTGCCACAAATGATGTTTCCACAATGTCGCCGCCATCGTCCTTTTCCGAAAAAGGCTGCGTTTCAAAGGTTTCGGCATTGTACCAGTGTGACCAGGCTCCGTGGTAACGGTCGCAGGCATCCAAAAAATCAAGAATCATTAAAATCCGCTCTTTGATTTTCTCCTGTGGACGGTATTCACGTTCATGCCCGAGAATCAAAGCCATCAATCCCATTCCGGTGGCTCCTGAGGCAACAGTCCTGCCATTTCCGTTGGAGCGTTCCAGAATCATACCTGTAGCCTGGTGGGCCCCTTCCCAAAAGTAGCGAAATGTGTACCGCTGCACCATGTCCAGCAATTCATCATCCGTAAAGTCGCGGATTTCTGCTGTAGATTCAACAGCCTCTGATTCCCGAGCCTGACTCAATGTTACCACACGGTAGGCAACCGTGCTGTTTCGTGCTAAATCCGGAACAAAATCGATGCAATAATTTTCGGTGGTTTCGGTCCTGATTTCATAGGTTTCACCACCGTCGAAAGATGCATATATGCGGTAAGCCAAATCAGGAGCCGGCTGTTTCCAGCGCAATTCAGCATGACTATCGTACCCCGTAACCGACAAATTCTTAACTGCCGGAATTTCCTGCAGGCTCCTGAAAGCCGCAATTTCATCAATCAGAATGAGCCGCGAAACATTGTTCTGCTCCGACTGGTTAAAAATAACGCCTTTGGTTTCCCTGATATCCAAATCGGTGATGATTCCGTCTTTAAAAATCGAATCAAGCGGGAATTGAATTTGCGTCCATTCACCAGGGGGAACCGAATCGTTGAAATTCTTCAGGGCATATAATTCCGAGGAAACGTCTCCTGAACCACTCACTTTTGTGGTTTTCAAACCAATTAAAGGCAATGCGGTAGCCGGAAGGCCATGTTCTGAAAAAACGAAAAATGACAGCGAATCCATCCCTGAAAGGTCGGCTGTGGACCAGTCATTTCGATAAATGGTCGTCTTCCAGTTTCCATCGGGTGATGAGGAATAATCAAAATCCAGGGATGTGGAACCTTTATAAGCCTTTGATGAGCAGGGTACTTTGTCGTTATACTGCGGCAAACCAGGTGGATGGGTAACCTCAAAGCGGCTGTCGCCCAACTGATGGACATTAACAATTCCCTGGTCATAAAAAAAGCTGTTGGTTCCTTCAGAGAAAAACCAAACTTCCTGTGAACCAACGCTGCCGTAAAGCAGCACAAAAATTAATAATAAATACCACCTTACCAATTTGTTAACTTTTAGCTGTTTATAGTTCTTTTATCCAAGTATTCCGGAACGGAACCAAAAAGGTTGCTTGGTCCTGTTCCTTTCAGCAAAATCCCTGAACCGAAATCAGAAGTAAACTCCCTGAAGACCTTCCGTTCTTCCTCTTGAACATTTGTCATTTCCTAAATAAAGGATATTCTGCGAAAACTACTAATATTGAAATCCCAGGCGGTCGAGGCCGTTTCTAACATCCTGGTTTTTCATGAATAACTCCCAGAGCAATCCACTCCGGTGATTTTCAATCATAACCACAATTGGTCCCTGATCGATGGCCAGGTACCTTTGGGGATACCAATTGTATTCCTCGCTGAATGCATCATAAAAACCAAAAGGTCCAGGTAGCTTACCACCCAGGTCTTCATAGAAATGGCGGGCTATTTTCATGACCTCGTCAGGGGCATAGGGCATCGATGAAAGGGAAGCAGTGGGGGAAATTACACCCACATCAAAAGAAGGATGATGGCCGGCATAACCAGTTGTGAGCGAATCTCCCTCAGGTTTCCGGTCAATTTGCCCCCTGAAATATTGAACTGCCTCACTGATGGAGTAACTTGAAGTCAACCCCCAGCAATCTTCGCCGTATCCTTTGTAGTTATGCGGATTTTCGATGCAGTGCTGGCGGTTGATCAGAGTATGTGCTACATTGTTTTCCCAGTAATTCCCGTATTTGTCCGATAGATTTCGCGGGTCAAGCCCCAGGAAGGAGTAGTGCGCCCAAAACAGGGGCCCTCCCTTTTGGGGGTCTACACGGTGCTCCAGCGTTAAGGTAAACCCATACGTGGTATACTCGGTTTTGATATCGCCACCCCTTGCCCATCCTTCATGGTA
>CAYTDH010000062.1:0-14676 GCA_964436325.1 uncultured Tangfeifania sp. | reverse complement strand
CAATAAGTCTTTTTAAATAAAGTTCATGTAATGGTTACCGAAGGAATGGGTGGTGCAGGTTATGCAACCGACGACGGGGTTGCTACTCAAAACCATCCCGATTCGGTTGCCACTGCGTTCCATCCTACAAATTTATTTGTCACAAAATCTTCTGAAACAACAGAGCAGATATCATATGTAAAATTTGACATCAGTGCCTTTGCCGGTAAACAGGCAGAAGTAGTCAAATTCTCTACAAGAGGAGCGATGAATGCCAATGACAAAACTATGACAGTCGCGTTATACGAAGCAAAATCGACCAATTTTTCCCGTACAACACTAAACTGGAACAATAAACCGGGATTAGGAACGGAACTGGCTACTGTTGTATTTGTAAGAAGTTCTGATCGAAAATATTATATTCAGAATGGAACCAAATTGGTTGATTATGTAAATGCAAAATTAATGAATGGGGATGATAAGATTGCATTTGCCCTGAAATACAAAGAGGGTGACGGTGCAGATCTGAGCTGGATTGGCGGAAAAGGAGATGGCGCTTACGGTCCATTACTCGAACTGGAATTCGGTTACGATTTTAACTCTTATGCCATTGATGATGGTTCAGGATTCCAGGAAATGCCTGATACTTCTGCATTCTGGAAACACAATTCCAACATTTTTGTCTATAAAACAGACAGTACACATGCAATTGCCTATGTAAAATTTGATGTGAGTGCATTGGCCGGGAAAGCAGTTACAAATGCCACATTCTCAACCCGTGCCGCAATGAATGCCGATGACAAAACAATGACTGTTTCGTTGGTTGGTACAAATTCTGCTAATTTCACGAGAAGTGGTTTAACATGGAACAATCGTCCGGGAACCGGAGATGAACTGGCCACTGTTGCAATTGAACGCTCATCAGCGCGAAAAGAATACATTCCTAATGGAACAAAACTGGTTGACTACGTAAATGACAAACTGGCTGCAATGGAATCAGAGATTGCATTTGCAATCAAATTTAAAGAAAGCGATGGTGGTAACTTTGGCTGGTGTGGTGGTGCTGGCGACGGTGCCTACGGACCACAACTGGAACTGGAAATTGAACAACCTTTTACAAAAGATACGATTACAGTTATTGAAGATGCATATGTACTGGAAGCTTATCCTGATTCTGTTGGAGAAGGAATAGCTGCTATGCAGGTTGGCCGGGATGATGCAAACTCTGATGAGAAACAAACCTTCATAAAATTTCCGATTGCGGAAGCAAACTTCCCGGTAGGAAAGGCAACCTTGGTATTAAGGGGAGATGTTGAAGGCGGTGAAGGAGCAGGTGCTTATCCATTTAAAATACAGGTTTTTGGTGCCAACAACGCCTGGTCGGAAGATACTGTCAAGTGGGGCAATAAACCACAAACTGATTCCGATGTCCTTGCAGATTATGACATTACTGAATCAGCATTTCATGATGTAAGTTCAAATGATTTGACACATTATGTTAATGCTTTAATAAAGGCTGGAGTAGAAAATGTAAGTTTTATGGTTAAAGGAAAAGATGACACAGGTGAAAATCATGCCTGGATTTCCAGTAAAGAGTGGAAAGCTGCTTCTTTAATACTCGACAACACCGTGGCACCTCCCCCGCAGGAAGGAAATGTAATTGAAGATGCATACGTTTCGCAGGTTGAAGCTGAACGCGATACTGCAATTGGCAACGAGGCTGACCAGCATCTTATTAATGACGATACAAATGAAAACAGCAAATGGATCTATTTTAAATATGATTTAAGTAATGCTTATGATAATCCAGTATCTGCTGTTCTAAAACTTTACGGTTCAATTCACAATTCAGTAACTGATCTGACAGAATTTGATTACCAAATCTTTGCTGGAGAAAGTAACTCATGGAGCGAAGATACCATCACATGGAATAACAAACCGGGAGCATCCAATACTGTGTTACTGGAAGGTACACTGGTAAATGGCGGTGATTGGTATGAACTCAGCTCACCTGCATTCAGCGAATATATTGCCGATGCTGTGGAAGATGGTAAAGATCAAATTACACTGGTAGCCAAAGGAAAAGATGAAACACCCGGAAAACGTGCATGGATTTCAGGAAAAGAATGGAAGGGAAGTTCACTAATCATCAATTATGAACCTCAGGTTGAAGCTCCGGTTTTCAACCCGGTACCAGGCGAATTTATTGCAAGTGTTGATGTTGAAATACTGAATGCAACACCCAATGCCACCGTATATTATACTACCGATGGCTCTGAACCGACAGATGCTTCTAACGAATATACAGGAAAAATAACCCTCGAAGAAAATACAACGTTGAAAGCAATTGGTTATGCAGATGAACTGAAACCAAGTATAGTAACATCAGGTGAATATATTGTACACCCGGTTGGAATACCCGAATTATTCCCTTCTGCTTCGGTTACTTATACCGATGATAATCCACCGGTTGTAACAGTATCAATAGAGCCTGAAGATGCTTTAATTTTCTATTCCGACGACGGCAGCGAACCTCTTACTCCGTATCCTGCTGGTGGTATTTCAATAACTACAACCACCACATTAAAAGTTCAGGCATACACTGCAGATGGTACTTATTTTAGTGAAGTTATTGAAGCTACTTATATTGTAGAAGCTTCGGTTGAAGGTCTTGGGGCAGGTCCTGCAGGAATTGGCTATTCTGAAGCAGCAATTAGTGGCCAACCTGAAAAAGCACTTTGGTTAAAAGCTGATGAGATTTCAGGAAAAACCGATGGCGATACGGTTGGAACATGGGTTGATTATTCAGGTAAAATGAACCATGCAACCGATGATTGGGCAGGTCAAAACCTCATTGATGATGATGGAAATAAAGTGTATGAAAAGCAACCTAACGGAGCTCCTTCATATATTTCACAGGGTATTGGCGGAAAACCAGCTCTTAATTTTGGCGATGCCAGTAATTTAGCTGCACTTGTCATTCCTGATGAAAATGAAGAAACAGGTGAACAGGATTTCGATGGCATTGGCGGATTCTCCATTTGGATTGTTTTAAAACGGAATGTTGCCGACGGTAACTGGCAATCCATTCTTCAGAAACGTGATAACCAGACATCGAAAACCTGGTCATGGATTATGGAATTTAACGGTGGTGGCGACAAAGATCAACCCACGCTCACCCTTGAGCAAGGTTCAAACTTTACAGCCGGAGAAGCCATTACGGACACTGAAAACGGCCACATTATTGGCGCAAATTACCGTGATTTTGAAAAAGTTTCGCAATATATGGATGGAAAATTCATGAGAAGCAAGCTTTATACAAAACCAATTATCGACAACAATGCTTTTGTAGTAATTGGCGATGCGGTAAAAGCAAACATCGGTGAGGTTGTTTTTTACAAAAACGGATTAAATGAACCTCAAAAAGTAATTATACAGAATTACCTCGCCGCAAAATATGGAATTGACATTTCTTCTGCAGGAATTCCGGTTTATTCAGGACAATACAATGAAGAATTAATTGGTGTGGGAAAAGCGATGTATGGCGACAAATTGGAATCGCATACCGGAGCTTCAGGAGGCGCACTCCAACTAACCCAGGTAAGTTCAACTTTTGAAGCCGATGAATACGTTTTTGCTGCACATAATGGCGCTGAAAATGCCGAAGACGAAACAACAAAAACATGGGCCCGCCGCTGGTACATCCAAAAAAGCGAAGGTGCTTCAGTTGATGTAAGTCTCGGTTTTGATTTTGCAGCCGCCGGACTTACAACACCTGCTTCTACCGACGGGTATGCCTTATGGCACTCAACTGATGGAGAAACATTTACCGCGTTAAGCGCCGCTCCAACAATGGAAGGTGATGTAATGGTATTCGATTTAGCGGATGTGGCTGATGGATATTACGTGCTCAGCGTTGGTGAAGTAACAAACAATCGGGCTTTCAGTGATATGAACGATTTGGTTAATCTTTATCCGAATCCGACTACACAAAAAGTAAACCTGGTTATCACCAATGCTGTTGAAGGCGAATTCACCATAAATATCCATAATATGACAGGCAGCCTGGTACGGCAAATTGTATCGGGTAAACCTGCAGGACCTTATACAGAAAGGTTTGATGTTTCGCAATACAAACCGGGCATGTATATCATTGAGGTTGTTCAGGGCAATAACAGGGCGGTAAAGCGATTAATAAAAAAGTAAAAGTAAATTAAGTTTTGATTCGGAATGTGCCGCAATTGCGGCACATTCTGTTTTATCATTACTCGGAAAATGATAATGAAAATTTTGGCTGTTTCCTTGTTCTGTTGTACAGCATTTTGGGCCAAGGCTCAAGCAATTAATGATTCAATAATTGTTTACGACGATTTTTCAACAAATGCAAAATTTACGGATCTAAGCAAAAAATTAATTTGGAGCGATTCCGAAGTAACGATGTCCGGATTTCAATTAGGAAATGCTGATGATCTTTCGGGATTATCCATGAAATGTTTGTCTTTAACCGATGAAGCCATGGCTAAAACAGGTTACAAACCGGGAACAATTAAGGCCAGTCAGGCAATTGATTATGTTTTAGATAAAAAATTGGACAGAAACAACGCAACATATAAAATTGAGTTTGATGCATTGTGGGATGAACTGAACAACAATGGCTGGGGAGAAAGCGGAAGGATTGTAATTACCTTATTGCATGATTATCCAGATGAAATACCTTTTGATGCTATTTACAATCTCGATGAAGAAGCCCCTTTCGGAAGACCGGCTTATAATTTACGCATACGAAATCACGATAAAACCGGCCCCTACTACTCGGGCGCATTTATGCTTTACGGAGGTGGTCACGACATTAACGGAGAAGTTGAAATATATAATAATGAATACTGGCTCCCCGGATTTTCGAGTGAAGCAGGAGGAACAACTCCGGGATTATCTGAACCCTACCCGTTGAGTCCGACCATGAAAAATGAAAACTTTGTGACTGTTGGCTTCCCCAACTGGAAACATTACACCTGGTTTATAAAACCGGAAAGACTTGAATTTTATGTGCGGGAAACCTACCAGGATGAAACAGAAAACGAACTGGTGTTTTTTATGCAAATTCCCATGACAACAAAATCAGAAAACAAAATTATTGAAGAAATTAATGCTGCGCACCAATCGGCTATAAGCGAATTACCAGCGCTTTACAACTGGTTTCGATGGATTGAAGCCATCCGGGTTTATTTCAGAGGAGCAGAACAAACCCATCTTGCAAATTTTTTATTCTCAAAAGTTTCAGATACATCACTGGCTTTTAATAAAAATGAACAGCAAAATACAAAACCACTTGTATACCCTAATCCATGCACTACATCATTCAACATTGAAAATAATAGCGCCCAAATGATGAGTTTTGAACTTTACACTTCAAACGGCACGATGGTGAAAAACGGAATTAATAACGGACAAACCATAAATAATGTAAACGTAGAAAAACTGACACAGGGCTTTTACATATTAAAAACAAGCAACCATAATCAAACGAATATCCAAAAAATAATCATTAATAAATAAGAATCACAATGAGTAGAAAACTGTTTCAGGCCGGGCTGTGTTTATTGTTCCTTTTTGCAGGAATAAACACGCTTTGGGCACAAACGAGGAGGGTAACCGGAACGGTTACAGAGAGCAGCGGTGAGCCGGTACCCGGAGTAACGGTACTTGTAAAAGGCACGCAAATTGGTACAGTTACCGACGTGGACGGGAACTACACGATTAATGTTCCCCAGGACAACAATACGCTCGTTTTTAGCTTTGTTGGAATGAAAACTGAAGAGCGTGAAGTCGGCAACCAAACCGAGGTAGATGTAGAAATGCAAACCCAGTCTGTCGATCTCGATGAATTGGTTGTGGTAGCTTACGGAACCCAAAAGAAACGAGACATTATCGGCTCGGTTTCATCGGTTAAAAGCGATGAATTGACGCGCATACCATCAGCAACATTCGATCAGGCGCTGCAGGGAATGGCAACCGGGGTGCAAGTAAGCAGCAGCAGCGGTGTGCCCGGGGCTCCTGTATCAATAAAAATCAGGGGATTAAGTTCAGTATCATCCGGCACCGACCCGCTCTGGATTGTGGACGGAATGCCTGTATATTCGGGAGGCGGACTGGAAAGAACACAGGGCTCCACCGGTCAGTCTCCCATGTCGATGATCAATCCGAATGATATTGAATCGATTGAAGTGCTGAAAGATGCAGCTGCAACAGCAATTTACGGTTCAAGGGCATCGAACGGTGTAATTATCATCACTACCAAACAGGGAACCAAGGGAAAAGGATCGACCACTGTTGATTATAAATTCGGTATGTCCGACCTCGTGCGGAAAGCTGAAGATGTGGGTTTTGCCAACACGCAGGAATGGTTCGATTTGGTAGAAACAGCCCGTCGGAACTCCAACGACGGAGAGGAAAATCCATTCCGTCCGAATGATATTCTGGCGTTTTTCCCTGAACCGAGAATGGAACTTTCGCGCGAAGAAGCGCTGGCAGTCAATACAAACTGGTTTGACGAAATTCTGCAAATCGGTAATTTTCATGAAGTAAATTTATCGAGTACCCGCGGTTTCGAAAAAGGGTCATTCTATGTTTCAACCAACTACAGGAAAGACATCAGCGTTTTGAAAAGCAATGAATTTGAGCGATTTTCAGGTAGGGTGAACATCGATTTCTCACCGGTAAATAATTTCAATGTTTCTTCCAGAATCAGCTTTGCCTATACCAACAACGACCGAGTAAAAACGGCAGTTGGTGGCGCAGTCGGTCAGAGCGGCGGCGGAACACAGGGCGGTTTTGGCCGGGCCAACCGCCAGGCATTGCCGTGGTTTCCTATTTACGACAACAGTTACAGCCATGGTTACTGGAACCCAAAATCGGGGAACAATCTTGTGGCCGGTATCGATAAAGATTTAACCATCGACCAGGTAAAAAACTACCGCTCGATAGGTGGTTTATTTTTCGAATATAAACTGCCGCTTATTGAAGGGCTGTCACTGAAATCGGATGTGACGTATGATTTCATTCAGAACAATTCCGTTTTCTGGATTACCGAAACCTTAAGAGAAGACGGTTCTTACGCTTCGGAGCAAGCAGTAACGAGGCTGAGCTACAACTATAACTTTTACGCCAATTTTACACGGCAACTCGGCGAAAACCATTTTATAACTGCCGTGGCAGGTACCGAAGCTCAGCGTACCAGTGCCTACACACGCAGAATGGAAGGTCAGAGTTTAAAAGGTACCTACAAACAAATTGGCACACCCGACGAGATGCTCAGCATGTATGGAGGCCTGGGAGGTGAAAAATACCTGAAAGCCTATTTCGGCCGGGCCGATTATAAATTTATGGATCGCTATCTTGTGGGTGGAAGTTTCCGCCGCGACGGAATTTCGAGCTTCGAACCGGAATACCGCTGGGGAACATTTGCATCGCTTTCTGCCGGCTGGATAATTACCGAAGAAAACTTTTTAAAAAACCCGGAGTTCATGAATTTCCTGAAATTAAGAGGAAGTTTCGGGCAAACGGGAAACCAAAATATTCCATCGAACAAAACGGTTACAACTTACCGGGTGAGTCCGAATTTACGTTACGGAACACAAGATCTAATCAGTGCCGGAACGCAGGTTACAAACATCGGAGTTCCTTCTTTAACCTGGGAAACAACCAATAATTACGATGTGGGATTTGATTACGGATTTTACAACAATCGAGTTTCAGGATCAATTGCTTATTACTATCAAAATGTTACCGATATGTTGCTGGCTTCAAGCTTACCGCCTTCGGCCGGAGTTGCAGGAGGAAGAATCTGGAGCAACATTGGCGATATGAAAAATTACGGATTTGAGGTGGGAATAAAAGCCGTGGTTTTCGACAGCAAGAATTTTAACTGGACAGGTAATTTTAATCTTACTACCAACAAAAACAAGGTTGTTAGTCTCACACCCGAACTTGATGTTTCTGGAAAAGGAATTGGCGGTACCACAAGAGCTGTTACCGGCGAAAGTTTGTGGACATTTTTTATGCCTGAATATGCAGGCGTTGATCCGGATCGCGGCGTAAATCTTATTTATGAAATTGATGTTGACCATTACAATGCCACAGGTAAAACTGTTAAAACCGGGCGAATGATTCCGGCAACGAATAACAACCTGGCAAACCACCGCGTATTGATGAAAGGGAAAACCACGCTCCCCACCTATTACGGTGGCTTCAGCAACCTGTTCAAAATCGGTCAGTTTGATTTGAATGTGATGTTTTCATTTTCAGGAGGAAATTATTTTTATGATTATGAAGAGCAACGAACCACCGATGTGCAATACGGACAGGTGGTTTTGCGCAGCGATTTAATCGGAAATACATGGACACCGGAAAATACCGATGCAGAATATCCTGAATTGCGCTGGCAGGGAAGCTACCCCTGGGATTGGGACCCGGAAAAAGCAACCGACGATCCGCTTGCACCCAATGGAAAAGGCGACTGGGTAGAACGCCCGGGGAATTACAAAAACGAACAGCACAACTTTTCGAAGTACCTTTACAAAGGGAACTACGTTCGTTTAAAAAATTTACAAATCGGCTATAATGTTCCCGATAATCTAACCAAACAGGCAAAACTTCAAAGTTTGCGGGTGTTTGTTTCAGGAACGAACCTATGGACCTGGACGCCTGAATATGAGGGCTGGGACCCTGAAACCCAGGGTGTAAATCTGCCTCCGCTCAAGTATATCACTTTTGGTGCTACTGTTAACTTTTAATGCTCGGAAATTATGAAAAAGATACTGAAAATTTCAAAATATTTGGCAGTTGCACTGGCACTGCTGCTAAGCAATTCATGTGAAAACGACGAATTTTTCGAACTGACAAATCCACCTGAATTTCCATGGCTGAATGTCGATCAGCTTGAAATGGCGGCTGTTACACCCTATCATCTAACGTTTGGTTCGGACTGGGGAAGTTACTGGCAAAATTACTGCCTGGTTGCCGATTGCATGTCGGAATACATTTATCTGCTGCCAAACACTTCGGCAGATATTCCTTATTCTGAAATGTATTACCGTACAACCGATGTGAGAACCGGTAAAACAAACGGTATTTTTAACGATGTATACCAAACTATTGGTTCGTGCAATGCAGCACTTGATTTTTACGCGGCAAATGACAACCAGCCTTTTAAAAATCCGACAGAAAAAGATCAGGCCAATCTCGACAGGATTAAAGGTGAGCTTCATTTTATGAAAGCTTTTGCCTATTTCACAGCGGCTAAAATATTTGCACCGTCTCCTGTTTCATCTGAATTTGAATCACTTGAAATTTTGCCACTCAGGCAGGAATTTCCAAAAGACATCGAGCAGGCCAATAAAGCTGTATTCGGAACAGCAAAACAGGTTTACGACATCATTTTAAGCGACCTGGAAAATGCAAAAGAACTGTTACCGGAGCAATACATTGATGGAATTCATCATTCGTCTTATCAATACGGAAGAGCCAATAAAATTGCCGCATCGTTTTTGTTGATGCGTGTTTATATGCAGCTTGGCGAATACCAGCTTGCACTCGACGAGGCCAATTACGTAATTAACAGTGGTTCCTATTCGCTCGACGAGGATCCATTGGAAGCTTTTAGTCACAGCGACCCACAAAAAGGAAACGAAGTAATATGGTATGCCCTTTATTACGACGACATCAAAAAATCGATTGCAAAAGTCTTTACAAGTATGAACAAAACTCACTACACCGCAATAAACGGCGGCAGGGACGAAAACTGGAGCCGCTGTCCGTGGAACCAGTTTAGCATGAGCCATTCTGCTGCACAATATGTTGGCTGGATGGATGAAAACCTGGAAGAAACAGACGAAGCCCTTCAGGATAAAAGATACGTTCAGCTTTACTACCGCCTGGAAGGGAATAACGGCGATCCGCAAGCTGATCCAACAGTTTATGAAACACAATATGCGCATATAAAAGACCCCTACATCTGGGGAGATAAATATTTCAGAGGTGTGGACGGACGCTACACAAATGTGCCGGTTATGCGATTGGCCGAAGCATATCTAACCCGGAGCATTTTGCGCCTGAAACTGGGAAACTCGAACGGAGCACTGGCTGATTTAAATACCGTGCGACAACGCGCCGGCCTTGATCCGCTTTCTGAAGTGTCGGAAGAACTAATTGACAAAGAAAGAATTAAAGAGCTTGCCTTTGAGGGCGACCACCTGTTTTACAGCCTGGCATTGGAAGCCCAAATTGGGCCGGGTGACCGCGAAAATGTCAGTCCGATTAATTCCCCGTATGAGAGCTTGTACTGGAAAATTCCTCAACTCGAACTTGATATGCAAAACGAAAATGTAGATTAACGGATAAACTGAAACAAAATGAAACGATTCAAAATCATATTCAGCATAATAGCCGCACTTATTTTTATAGTGGGCTGCAACGAAGAAGAGACCATGCCGAAAGTTAACCTCACGCTTGAAACCAATAATCCTTCTTCCTACGGCGCCAGTGATGGTTCAATAGATTTATCGATTGCCGGGTTGGAAGATACACCTTACGAAATTTTTTGGAGCAACGGTGCCACCGATGAAGACATCTCCGGATTAAAAGCCGGTACTTATTCGGTAAAAGTGATTTACCTCGATAAAGCTGTTGCCAATAAAACAGCCGTTTTAACCGAGCCTGCTGCCGAACCACTGTCACTGGACTTTAATGTCACACCTCCATCAAAATGGGGATATTCCAATGCATCCATCGAACTGAATGTTTCAAGCGGAGTAGAACCCTATACATTTGAATGGAATACCGGTTCTGCGGAACAAAACCTGGAAGATATTAAGGCAGGTGTTTACACAGTGGTAGTAACCGATTCGAATCCGCACGGACCGGTAATAACCGAGGAAACAGTGGTGATTGAGCAACCGGAATTTGTTTGCGAAAGAGACAGCTTGATTGATGTTGACGGTTTTAAATATCCGACTGTACAACTGGGTGACCAGTGCTGGACAGCCGTGAATTTGAAAACGAAACACAAACCAGGCTGGAATCCAAATGACCCAACCCTTGACGAAGGCGAATTTTTGATTGACGGCCGGTTCTGCGACGGGTTGAATTGCAACAACGACATGGGTGCACATTACACCTGGGATGCTACCATGAACGGAGAATCATCCGGTGGAATGGTGCAGGGAATTGCGCCCGATGGCTGGCACATTCCAAGCCGTGAAGAGTGGAAAGAACTAAATGACTGGCTGAAAATTGATGGAAACGGTGGAGATGGCACCAATGTTCCGAATAAAATACGCGGCGAAAACAGCCCTTCAGGATTTGATGCACTTTATGCCGGGAACTGGGGATACGGCGTTTTTACCGGCGACCTGGCTGCTTTCTGGACATCCACCGAGTACCTCGATGCAGAAGGAAATTCCACGGGTGAAGCCTATTACCGGCTGGTAAACCAATTTCCGCTTGTTGGTGAAGGACACGACATCAAGGAAAAGGGATTGAGCATCCGACTCTTATTGAACGACTGACCAACTTAATAACTGCGCGGCTTTTACTATTGCACAGAGGTGAGTGTAAAAGCCCTTTTTTAATATTGAATTGATGACTCTTTCAAAAAAAACATACTACTCCCTTGTTATTGTTTTTATGTTGCTAATCGCTTCTCATTGTTTCGGACAGGTGAGTGAAAAACAGCTTCCTGAAATCTGGATGACTTATTACAAAGGAGGAGATCTCGACAAAGATTTTCAGGATATGAAAGCACATGGAGTGGAGGCTGTGGAAGTGGGAATTTGGGGAATTGAAGGTACCAGCCGCGCTAAACATGTTTTGAAAGCGGCCCGCAAACACAACCTGAAGCTAATAATCGGTATTCCTGAAGTTGCCGAACAAGCGTTTAATTTTGAAAGAGAACCGGAACGCGCGGTTATGATGGGCGGAGCATTCAAAGGAAAAGCCATCGATCGCTTTCGTTTTCCATTTACACCCGAAAAACATTCAATCACCATTGAGTCACCGGTTTACGACAGTATAAATTGCTACGGTGATATTGGCCGCTATTTCATGGGACTAACTCCGGTAAAAGCTGAAGTTGTTGTGAAACAAGCCGATTTCGATGGTGAACAACACCTGAAAATTGTGGATGCCAAAATTTCTCCGCAAAAAGAGCATTTCTGGATTATGGAATTCGACCTTACCGGAGTTGAAGGCGACCTTGAAAATGTAGTGCTGGCAGTATACTGGATTTCAGAAGGAACACGTGATTACTGGATTTTTGGCGACGCCGTTTCCATGTTTTCCGAGGGATTTACAAGGCAATTAAAAAAAGAAACCCGCCAAGTAATTGACGCATGGAAAGCCGTCAATAATGGGGTTTTCCCATCTGAAATTGTAGCTGTGCGCTACGGCGATGAGTGTTTTCATATAAGCGGCCACATGAATTCTGACGCCTGCTCCTACCCCATGTGGGATTTCTCGGAAAGCGCCATTAATCATTTTCAAAAAACAACCGGATTGGAGCAGCCGCGTGGCGTGGGCTGGACAGATATGTTCGGACACAAAGCATACGCACAGTGGATGTATAATTTTCATGAAGCGGCAGCGCAGTCTGTAAAGGTGGTTAAAAGTTGTTTTGCTGAAGAAGGAGTTGCTGATTTACCGGTTTTCAGAAACACCACCCGCATGAATATTTTTGATGTGATGAATGATTGGGACGGTTCGGGTCAGGAATTGTTGGCAAAAGAACTGGATATTATCCATTATGATCCTTACCCGGTAAACGACAAAGGTTATGATGAAACAATTATTCCAATTGACATGAGTTATGCCGAAGGTTTGGCAAACCGTTTTAACAGACCGGTAATCCCCTGGATGCAAGCACATGTTTATGGTCATTTGCAACATCCTACTCCTGAGCATATTTCAAAAATGGTTCATCAACAAAAAAAAATTGGTGTATATGGAATTATGTGGTTAGGCTACGGATATAAAAATTCAGGAAATACTTTTCCGGAAAAAAATCCCGATTCATGGAAGCAAGCAAAAAAGGAACATGAAAAAATTAAAAATTACAAGAAAAAAATTGCTCAAACCGATTTGGCGGTTATTCGTCCCTACACAGTAAGGAGCAACCGTACTAATAATTCAAACTCCATAGACTTTTTTCTTACAGATGTTCTTTTAAATAATGCCGTTCTTAACATTGATCTTAAATACGACATTTTCGAACCACTCAATTGTTCTTTTCTGGATATTGAAAAACTAAAAAACTACAATCTACTTTTAACTGAGATTGGAATTATTAATAAAAATACTTTGGGTTCCTTGATTGAAAGTAATGTTAAAACCATTGTTTTTGCAAATGGTGCAGAAATTGAATTATCTTCTTTAAAACTTTGTGGAATTGATTCTATTAGAAACGAGAAAAATGAAAAAATAGCTTTCCTTGATTCAAAAAATATAGTATTAAATAAAAATTCACGTATTCTTTGGAAATCAGCAAATAAACCACTCGCCTGGCAAAAAGGAAAATTGATTTTCATAACCGAATTACCCGATAGCGAGTCTGACTTTTCAGAGTTTGTATCAAATTTATTTGTTTCAGAAATTCATGGTTGGGAAGAAAAATAAGTGTGCTTATCAAAGAATCATTTACAAACAAAAAATCATATTAAAATAGGTATTCCAGTTTGGAGCTATTTAATTCACCCATCTATATAAATCATTTATTAATTATACAAAACGATTTCAAAGATTAAGGGTTTTTAGTATCATTTATTAATCCCAAATAATCCTATTCCTATTTTTTGCAATTGTTGTGTAAGTAGATCAAAAACATTAATTTTAAATAAATACAATACGCTCTTTCATTCTTTGTGAACAAAACGGTGAACCAAAATATTCACATCAATGTAAATCATTGAAATAAAGGCATATTGGCGGGCTGGGTAAAATCCTGCTCCCCCGACAAACCAAAAGCCCGGCACGGTTGTGCAGGGCTTTTGGTTTGAATTCCCCCCCTCAGGATTCACCCTCAGGTAAATCCTGCTACCCTGACTTCTAAAAGGGTTAAGTTGCTGAAATACAGTTTAATCCTTTTTTTGTTGCACGACATTGTCACGACATTCAAAGTTCCCTTTTTTTGGATTCACCATGAGAAGTCAATACACGGAAAACAAACACCAAACCACAAAAGCTATGCAACAGCGGTCGAACAACTTTCATACATTCAACCCCTAAAACGCATCAAGAACCTATGTCGCCGGTTTCAAAAGTTCTGCAAATGCAGTCTGGATTAATTCCCATTCCTGTATATTCTGTTCAAGTTGTTTTTCGCCGTCCGCTAAAAGCGTATAATACCTCCTGGGCCGCTGGCCTGCTTGTACTTTCCAGTAAGATTTTATCATCCCGCCATTTTCGAGTTTTTTTAACAACGGGTAAATACTCTCTACCCTCCAGGCAATACCACCGTTGGTCAACTCTTTTACGCGCTGCACAATCCCATAGCCGTAACTATCACCTTTTTTTAATACAGACAATATTATTGGAATTGCAGACGCGTTGATTAAATCCTTAAAAATACTTTTCATAAACCAATATATCTCATATGATTAAAATTGTTTACTTTCAAAGGTATCATATGTCTGCCGACAGGCAGGCAGG
>CAYTDH010000061.1:0-14783 GCA_964436325.1 uncultured Tangfeifania sp. | reverse complement strand
AAGGTTTACCGTAGGAGGGCAAGGCCCGATTGGATTAAAAAGAATAAACCTATAAAGGCCGTGCCAGTGAGTTCAATCTCCCCGCAGAAGCGATAAAAAACAACCTCCTCAGCACCAATTATCGCGAGCGCAGCGAGCCAATTAGCGTCCAAAAGACAAATTATCGCAAACTTACGGGCAAATCATCACCCGAAGGGCAAATTTTAACTACAATTCCCTCACCCAGATATTCCGGTAACTAACGGGGTTACCGTGGTCCTGCAGCATAATGCTTCCCGGTCCGTGCTCTTCTAACTGGTACTCGGGAATCCCAATAAATACTGTAGGTCCGCGCAATTCAACATTGTTCTGAATGAGAACTCCGTTATGAATGACAGTCATGGTAGGGGGAGTAAAATAGGAACCATCTTTATTAAAGCGGGGAGCAGTGTAGATGATATCATAGGTTTGCCACTCTCCCGGTTTTTTGCAGGCGTTAACGAGCGGGGCATGCTGCTTATAAATACTTCCTGCCTGACCGTTCCGGTAGGTCCGGTTTTCGTAATTATCGAGCACCTGTACCTCATAACGCTCCTGGAGAAAAACACCACTGTTTCCGCGTCCCTGGCTTTCGCCTACCACTTCGGCGGGAGTGCGCCATTCAATATGCAACTGAACATCGCCAAAAACCCGCTTGGTCTTTATGGCACCGCTACCTTTGGCAACCGTAACATATCCATCTTCCACCACCCAGCCGGGTTTACCTCCGTCACCACTGGTCCATTCATTCTCCAAATCTTCTCCGTCAAAAAGGATGATCGCATCCGAAGGAGCATCAAGCGGGGTCTCTCCCGGCATAACCACCGGAACTTCAGGATCCCAGATTTCAGTCATGGCAGGTTCCATTTGGGGAGGTTCCTGCTGAGCAACCACTGCTACGGTAAAAAGCACCAAAAAAGAGGCAATTCCAATTGTTTTCATTTTTTTCTATTTAGTTGATTAAATTAAACTTACAATTTAAGTTCCTTCATAATGGACTCAATTTTTTCATCCGCAATATTTCCGGCTTCTTCAAATTCATTGCGCGATTCAAGCTTACCCTTTACTTCAAAATAAAATTTTATCTTGGGTTCTGTACCCGAAGGCCGGACCGATATTTTGGTGCCATCGCTGGTAAAAAACTGCAGAACATTGGAAGGATTTTTCTGCTCAATCTTTTTCTCCTCGCCTGTCAGCAGGTTTTTTGCTTTCAGGGCGGAATAATCCTTCACCCATTCCAGGGGAGACCCGCCGATTTTCCGGGGAGGATTGGTCCGGAAATCTTCCATAATTTGCCTGATTTCATCGGCTCCTGCCTTTCCTTTCCGGACAATATACTTCATCTTTTCTTTGGAAAAGCCGTATTCCATGTAAATGTCCTTCAGCAAATCATACAATGTTTTCCCCTGGTCGATGGCCCATGCGGTAATCTCACCCATCAGTGCACATGATGAAACAGCGTCTTTGTCCCGGACAAAATCGGCCGGCATAAAACCAAAACTCTCCTCACCACCTCCAATGTATTTTTTCTTTCCTTCCAGTTCCCGGATGACTTCAGCGATAAACTTAAACCCGGTATACACATCGAAATATTCCACATTATTTTTCCTGGCGATTTCGGCTATCATCTCCGTAGAAACAATTGTTTTTACGATAAACTCATTGCCCTGCATGGCATCGGCCTCTTTCATCCGGGTAATGATGTAATAGATAAAAAGCAGGGCGGTCTGATTGCCATTGATAATGATATATTTCCCCTGATCATTTTTCACGGCCACCCCAATGCGGTCAGCATCCGGATCGGTAGCCATAACCACATCGGCATCCACCTCTGCCGCCTTTTTGAGCGCCATCTCCATGGCAGCCTCCTCTTCCGGATTGGGGGAAACCACCGTGGGAAAATCCCCGCTCACAACATTCTGCTCGGGAATAGGAATAATATTGGTAAACCCGAATATCCGCAATGCGGCAGGAACCAGTTTTACTGCTGTTCCATGTATCGGTGTAAAAACAATTTTAATATCCGCATGCCGTTTAACCACCTCAGGAGAAATCGATACGGTTTTAACCTTTTCAAGAAATTTTTGGTCCATGTCATCACCAAGAATTTCTATCAGTGCATCCGGTCCGTCAAACAGGATATCTTCCGGCTTTATCCGGGCCACTTCCTTCACAATGTTCTCATCATGAGGACCAACAATTTGTGAACCGTCGTTCCAGTATGCTTTGTACCCATTGTATTCTTTAGGATTATGCGAGGCTGTCAGGATGATCCCACTTTGACAACCCAGTTCGCGAATGGCGAAAGAAAGTTCGGGAGTAGGCCGCAAATCATCGAAAAGATAAGCTTTGATGCCATTGGCCGCAAAAATACGGGCACTGGTCTCAGCAAAAAAACGGCTGTTGTTCCGGCAGTCGTAACCAATGGCCACTTTAATCGTGGAAAGCCCTGAAAAATGTTTCTTTAAATAATTGGAAAGCCCCTGAGTTGCAGCGCCAACAGTATATTTATTCATCCGGTTGGTCCCAACACCCATTACCCCGCGCAAACCGCCGGTCCCAAATTCAAGGTGTTTATAAAAAGCGTCCACCAGTTCATCGGAGTTTTCGCTTTCCATCATGCGCCTGACTTCATCGCGCGTTTCTTCATCGTAGGTATCTGAAAGCCACTCCCGGGCCTTCGCTTTCACCTTATTCATCAGTTCTTTATTTTCCATCTATACTGTTTTTTGAATTTTTGTCAAACAAACTTTTAAACTGTCTTTCCAATAAGGAATATCTAAATGAAAGGTATTTCTCATTTTTCGTTTGTTCAAAACACTGTAGTGGGGTCGTTTGGCCGGCGTGGGAAATTCTTCGGAAAGAACAGGCAACACGTTACAGTTAATTCCGGAAATCTCAAAAATCGTTTTGGCAAAATCGTACCAGCTCAAAACCCCTTCATTGGAATAATGAAAAATACCCGACCGGTCTGGTCCGGCACCATTCCCCCAGTCCTCTATAACAGAAAAAATCGCCCTGGCCAAATCTGCAGCATAAGTAGGCGTTCCTGTCTGGTCAAAAACCACTTTCAGCAAGTCCCTTTCGTTTCCAAGACGCAGCATGGTCTTCACAAAATTACTCCCATAGGAAGAGTAAAGCCATGAAGTGCGAATAATAAGGGTGGCGGGATTTATTTCCATGCTAAGTTTTTCTCCTTCTCTCTTTGTTTTTCCGTAAATCCCCTGTGGATTTTCCATGTCTTCTTCAGCGTATGGCGTATTGGCCGCGCCGTCAAAAACATAATCTGTGGAAATCTGAATCATTCGGGCTCCGTTGACACGGGCCGCCCTGGCAAGAAATGAGGGAGCAACAGCATTGAGCAGCCGGGCCTTTTCGGGTTCAGTCTCAGCCTTGTCAACCGCAGTATAGGCGGCACAATTAACCACAAATTCAGGTTTTTCGCGGTTAAAAAAAGTTTCAACATCCTCCTGGCGCGTAATATCCAGGGAATCCACATCGGTGAAAACAAAATCCCAGTCTCCGAAATCAGAAGAAAGATCGTTCAATTCATTTCCCAATTGCCCGTATGCACCTGTAACAAGTATTTTCATTATTCTCCGAAATAAAAATTCATTTCCGCTTCCTTGAACAAGGGGGCCTTTAAATCTTTTTCGGAAACAACAGGTTTCAGGTCTCCCAATTGCCAATCAATCCCAAGGGCAGGATCATTCAAATTAATCGACCGTTCGGCTTCCCGGTTGTAGGCATTGTCGCACTTATACGAAAAAATAGCAGTTTCAGTCAATACAGAAAAGCCATGAGCAAATCCACGGGGAATAAAAAGCTGCTTCTTGTCGTTTCCATTAATTTCCATGCCAAAGTATTGTCCGAAAGTGGGAGATCCCATCCGGAGGTCAACAGCAACATCATAAACACTGCCCTGAATAACCCGTACAAGTTTCGCCTGTGAAAAAGGAGCCAGTTGATAATGAAGGCCGCGAAGGACGCCTTTAACCGATTTGGATTCGTTATCCTGAATAAAATCAGCATCAAGCCCGCCTTTTTCATAGCGTTCCTTTTGATAGGTCTCAAAAAAATACCCTCTGGAATCGCCAAAAACCGGGGGCTCAATTACCATAAGTCCCGGAATAAATGTTTCTGAAATGTTCATTGTCATCTTTGGTATAAATTTATTTTCCTGCCAGGCGCAACAGATATTCTCCATATTGATTCTTGGTCAGGGGATCGGCCAGTTCAAGCAATTGGTCTCTGTTTATAAACCCCTTGTTAAAGGCAATCTCCTCAATACAGGAGACCTTAAGTCCCTGACGTTTTTCGATGGTAGCAATAAAATTGGAAGCTTGCAATAAACTGTCGTGCGTACCGGTATCGAGCCATGCAAACCCTCTTCCGAGCAATTTCACGTTTAGCCTGTCTTCTTCAAGGTACAACCGGTTCAGATCGGTAATCTCAAGCTCACCGCGTGCAGAGGGCTTCAGGTTACGGGCTTTTTCAACAACATCATTCGAATAAAAATAGAGTCCGGTTACAGCATAATTGGATTTGGGGTGCTCGGGTTTCTCTTCAATGGAAATGACTTTGTTATCGTTATCGAATTCCACTACGCCGTAGCGGTTCGGGTCATTCACATAATAGCCAAAAACAATAGCCCCGTCTTTTATGTTTGCGGCATCTTCCAGGATGGAGCTGAAATTGTAGCCATAGAAAATATTGTCCCCCAGAATCATGCTAACACTGTCATCTCCGATAAAATCATCACCCAGGATAAAAGCCTGTGCCAACCCATCGGGGGAAGGTTGAATTTTATACGAAATTTTTAGCCCCAACTGACTTCCGTCTTTCAGCAGGTCCTCGTAAAGCCCGATATCTGTGGGAGTGGAAATAATCAGGATTTCCCGGATTCCGGCAAGCATAAGCACCGACAGCGGATAATAAATCATAGGTTTATCGAAAACCGGAATAATTTGTTTTGAGATAGACCGTGTGATGGGGTATAGCCGTGTTCCGGAGCCCCCGGCCAAAATGATTCCTTTCATGCTTTTGGTTTAATGTTTCTTTTTATGGGGTTCAAAATTAATAAAATAAAATACCCGGACGAAAATCCTTCCTATAAAAACCTGCTCATATCTGCCCTTTAGAACGAATTCAAGCCAAATTAGCCAATGGCGAAAATAAAATACTGAAAACCTTTGAAATAAGTGAATTAAGTTATATTTTTGCGCGCGATTTAGAACAAAATAATGTCTAATTAATTAATTTATTTACAATTACATGACAGAAAAGAAAAATGAAAATGTTGAGCAGGAAGCCCCAAAAGTAGCTGAATCCGCTGCTCAGGAAGAAAACAAAACCGATTCCCAACCTGCGGAAGAAAAGGCAGAGGAATCACAGGAGGCCCCGAAGGCTGAATCAACCGCCGAAACACCTAAGGAAGAAACCCCTGAAGAAGAAAAAACTGAAAACCTGAAACAGGAAGAAACTTCTGAAAAAGAAGCGGAAACCGCAAAAGAACAGAAAGAAGAACAGGTGGAGGAAGCTCCAAAAACCGAAGCTGTTTCTGAAAATGAGGAACCCGAAGCTTCAGAAAAAGAAGCAACTGAAGAAACTCCTGCAGAGGAAGAAAAATCCCCTGCTGAAACTCCGGTTGCTGAAACTCCCCAGGAAGAAACTCCTGGCGAAAAAACAGGTGAATTCGACTGGGCCAGCCTGGAAAGCGGAATTGAGTCTTACTCAAAAGAAGAAAAAGCCAACCTGGAACAACTTTATAACGATACACTGAATACCGTTACCGAAAAAGAAGTTCTTGAAGGAACTGTTATTGCATTGAATAAACGTGAGGTTGTTGTTGACATTGGTTATAAATCAGATGGCATTGTCAGCCTGAATGAATTCCGGTACAATCCTGATTTGAAAGTGGGCGACAAAGTGGACGTTTACATCGAAAGCCTGGAAGACAAAAAAGGTCAGATGATTCTTTCGCACAAAAAAGCCCGTGCAACCCGTTCATGGGAGCGTGTGAACGAAGCCCTCGAAAAGAATGAGATTATCAAAGGCTATATCAAATGCCGCACCAAAGGAGGTATGATTGTAGATGTCTTCGGCATTGAAGCATTCCTGCCGGGGTCGCAAATCGATGTGAAACCCATCCGCGATTACGATGTCTTCGTAGGAAAAACCATGGAATTCAAAGTGGTTAAAATCAATCATGAATACCGCAACGTCGTTGTTTCGCATAAAGCCTTGATTGAAGCAGAACTCGAGCAACAGAAAAAAGAAATCATTGCCAAACTCGAAAAAGGGCAGGTCCTCGAAGGAACGGTCAAAAATATTACCTCATATGGGGTATTTATGGACCTGGGAGGTGTCGACGGTTTAATCCATATCACCGACCTTTCGTGGGGCCGTATTTCACACCCCAGCGAAATTGTGGAGCTCGATCAAAAACTTAACGTCGTTATCCTCGATTTTGATGATGATAAAAAACGCATTGCACTTGGTCTGAAACAACTAACTCCTCACCCGTGGGATAAACTGGATGAAAACCTTAACGTGGGCGATAAAGTAAAAGGAAAAGTGGTTGTTCTTGCCGATTATGGTGCGTTTGTTGAAATCGCCCCAGGTGTGGAAGGACTGATTCACGTTTCTGAAATGTCGTGGAGCCAGCACCTGCGCAGTGCACAGGATTTCCTCAAAGTGGGCGATGAAGTGGAAGCTGTTATTCTTACGCTGGACCGCGACGAGCGAAAAATGTCTCTGGGCATGAAGCAACTGAAAGAAGACCCGTGGCAAAAAATCGAAGAAAATTATGGTGTTGGAACCAAACACAAAGCAGTGGTTCGCAACTTTACCAACTTTGGGGTATTTGTTGAAATTACCGAAGGTGTAGACGGTTTGATCCATATCTCTGATTTGAGCTGGACCAAAAAAATCAAACATCCGTCTGAATTTACTTCTGTGGGAGAAGAAATTGAAGTGGTCGTTTTAGACATCGATACCGATAACCGGCGCCTCAGCCTGGGACATAAGCAGCTCGAAGAAAATCCATGGGATGTCTTCGAAACCATTTTCACAACCGATTCAATCCACGAAGGAACCGTGGTTGACCTGATGGACAAAGGAGCAGTCATTGCATTGCCCTACGGTGTGGAAGGATTTGCAACACCACGCCACCTCGTGAAAGAAGATGGCACGCCGGCCAAACAGGATGAAAAACTTGACTTCAAAGTCATTGAATTCAATAAATCGGCCAAACGGATCATTGTTTCGCACTCCAGAGTATTTGAAGATGTAAAAAGAGCCGAAGACTCCGCTAAGCGGAAATCGCAGTCACGGTCCAATAAGAAAGCAGTGAAAAATGTCAACGAAAATATCGAAAAAACCACATTGGGCGATATTTCCGATTTGGCGGCACTGAAAACACAACTCGAAAAAAACGAGAAAAAAGAAAACCAGGATAAAAAGGACCAAAACGAGAAAAAAGACGATAAATAAATCTGCTTAAGGTTTATTTTTATTTGTCGGATTTTCGTAAATTGTAACATGTCATCATTCGAAATTCAAAAGAAAGAAAACCATACCCTGGTTAAGGTAAAAACGAAACGGCTCGATACCTACAGTGCATCCGATCTCAAATCGGAGTTGGTGGTCTTAAATAACAGTGGGGAAAAGAACATTATCCTGGATATGAGTGAATGCAATTATTGCGACTCATCGGGGTTACGCGCTGTTTTAGTTGGTAACCGCCTGTGCGAAAATGCTATCGGGGCATTCATTATTTCCGGATTGCAACCGGATGTGGAAAACCTTATTCGAATTTCGATGCTTCATACGGTGTTACTAATAAGTAAATCGGTTGAAGAAGCAGAAGAACTTCTGAAAAAGAAAAAGACCCTGTAACGCGGAATGCCCTTTGAATTAACCATATTGGGGAGCAGCTCCGCTACACCGACTTCTGAAAGATATCCAACTGCCCAGGTGCTGAATGCACTTGGGCGGTTTTTTTTGATCGATTGCGGGGAGGGAACGCAAATTCAAATCCGCAAACAAAAAATCGGTTTTAGTAAAATCAAACACATTTTTATTTCCCATCTTCACGGAGACCATTTCTATGGACTCATCGGGATGATTTCAACCTTTAACCTCCTCGGATTAAAAAATGATATCCACATCTATGCCCCCTCGCAAATCAAAGATATTCTCCAGCCCCAGCTCGATTTTCTGAAAGCAGGAATGCAGTTTAAATTGATTTTTCATCCGCTAAACTTTAAAAAACCTCAGATCATCTACAGCGACAAAAAAGTGGAAGTTACCTCTTTCCCCTTAAAGCACAGCATTGCTACCTGCGGTTTCCTGTTCCGTGAAATTCCCAAAGAAGCCAATATCAGGAAGGAATGCATCCAAAAATACAACCTCACTATTCCTCAAATAAAAGCCATTAAGGGGGGAGCCGGTTTTCAAAAAGGAAACGGCACCTGGATTCCCCACGAAGAATTAAACATTCCCCCGCCCCCGCCCCGATCCTATGCATTCTGCTCCGATACTGCATTTCATCCACCTGTTGCTGAAATTATCCGCAATGTGAACCTCCTTTATCATGAAGCAACGTTTACTGAAGATTTAAAAGACTGGGCCAAAAGTACATGCCATTCTACAGCACGCGAAGCAGCTCAAATAGCCCAATTGGCCAACGCAGGAAAACTGATTCTGGGGCATTTTTCGGCCCGTTATAAAAGTGTTTCCCCATTCCTGGAGGAAGCCCGGTCGGTTTTTGCCAATTCCGAAGCTGCCTTCGATGGCCAAACGTATAAAATAGAAAACAAATCCCTTTTTTAATCTCCAGGGAGTTGGCTATCCTCGAAAAAGTTCTTGTGGAAATTTACCAGATAGATTTTTTCAACCGGACGGGTAAATGCGGTGTATAGCCAACGGTAATAATCCTTGTCAAGCATCTCTTCCTGAATATAGCCATGGTCAATAAACACCGTTTTCCATTGTCCGCCCTGGGCTTTATGACAAGTAAGAGCATAAGCATATTTTACCTGAAGGGCATTGAAATAAGGATTTTCGCGAATCTTTTTCCACCGTTCGCGCTTGTTTCCAATATCTGCGTAATCTTCAGCAACAGTGGAAAAAAGCTGCTTGTTCTGTTCATAGGTAAATGAGGCAGCTTCAATAGACAGCGTGTCGAGGAATATTTTACAGTCAATCTCAACATGGGCATAATCTACAAAACGCAAAGCCACATTGGCATAACGAAAACCATACAACGATTCGTAACCATATATGGAAATGACCTCTGCCATGTCGCCATTGGCAATAAAATCGAGTTCAGTAACCTCATCAACCCAGAAATAATTGTTTTTGACAACCATAAGGAGATCCCCTTTTTCAATTTCATTTTCCTTATACAAAATCGATCCTCTTATCCCTTTGTTATATAAATTGGCACGTTTATTCGAACGGGTAACCACAATGCTCTCAAAAATCCCATGGCGATCATACTCGGTAGTAATGGTTTCCACCAGGTCTCCCCCTGAAATGCGCACAACATCAGGAAAGGAATGGATATGCAAAGGGAAAAAACCCATACCTGTTTTTTCATTGATATGTTCCCTGATTTGGGTGGCGCAGCTCAAAATTCCTGAACCCTGGGCCTGACGAACAACATCAGTCAATTCATACTCCCTCACCCCAAACCCATGAAGCTTTAAAGTGGATGCATCCAGGGCAGGGCTAAGGGTTAATCCTACCGGAGGCAACTGGGCAGTATCTCCAACCAGAACCAACCGGCAATTTTCACCCGAATAAACATACTCAAGCAAATCATCAAGCAACCGCCCACTCCCAAAAACCGCCCCACGGTTTCCTTCATTGGAAATCATGGAAGCCTCGTCAACAATAAAATAGGTGCTCTTGTGAAAATTTTTATCCAAAACAAATTTTCCCATTCCTTCGGAGGACGATTGCTGACGATAAATTTTTTTGTGAATCGTATAGGCCGGCATATGCGTGTATCCGGCCATTACCTTGGCCGCCCTTCCGGTAGGTGCCATAAGGAAGGAACGTATTTTAAGCTTTTGCAACGTGCGGGTTAAGGCATTGATAACCGTGGTTTTTCCTGTTCCCGCATACCCTTTTATGAGCATGATCTCATCCGGTTCATCCGAAAAAAGATAGTCAGATAAACCATCGATTAAACCGGACTGTCCAGGTGTAGGAGAAAAAGGAATATTCTCCTCGAGCATGGCTTTTAAATGATTTTTGATCATAGCAGCTAAAATAACAATCTGCAAAGGAAGGTAATTTATTTTTTTTTATAAATTTGCATGCATTCGACAGTAAACTTATTAAAATTATAAAAATGAGAACCGTTATTCAAATTTTACTTTTTATTGCTGCTGCAGCACTCGCCTATTTTATTTATAAAGGTGTGCAGGATCCCATTGATTTCGAAAAGGCCAAGGATACCCGTTATGATGCCACAATTGAGAGATTAAAGGAGATCAGGAAAGCCGAGCTGGCATACAAAGACGTTTATGGGAGATTTACCGGCAGTTGGGATACGCTCATTGATTTCGTTAAAAACGATTCTGTGAGAAATGTTCGGAAAGTAGGTGAGTTAACCGACAGCATGATTGATGAAGGACTCACAGAAAGAAAAGCGATGGACCTGGGATTGATCATTCGCGACACCATCAAAGAAAGTGTCCTCGAATCGGTGTTTGACAGCTCTTTTAATCCGGATGATTTGAAAAAAGTTCCGGTTCCCGATACCACCGCTTATTTTGATCTTGGGGCAAATGTAATTACTACCGGCTCAGGAATTAAAGTACCGGTATTCCAGGCAAAGGCACATAACAACATTATTCTCAATGGCCTCGATCGCCAGTACATTATTAACTTAAATGAACAACGCAGACTCAACGAAAAATATCCGGGTCTGAGAGTTGGTTCATTAACCCAAACAGTAAACAACGCAGGAAACTGGGAATAATTCAAATGCATGAATTTATTACAGATCAGTCTTTTGATTTAAACCGAACAAGAGAATATATGCTATCCATTCAGGTGAGCCTGGATGGATTTTCTTTTTCGGTTATTCATCCTGACCAAAACCAGTTGATGGCGTTGAAGAATACTCCTGTGACCATTAGTGAGGAAAAATTTCTTCCACGCAGACTTACCGAATGGTTCCATCAGGAAGAACTGTTCAACCACCCCTTTTCAAACATAAAAATAAGTTACAATTCTCCTGCCTTTACCCTGATCCCATCCCCTTTGGCCCAGGAAAGAAACAGCGATAAAATAATTAACCTCCTGTTCGGACAAGATACCCAGTCAAGGGTTATGGAAAACGCTATTGAACAGCTTAAGGCAAAACTGCTTTTCTCCATCCCTTATCACCTGCTTAATTTGTTTGATGAGAAATGGGATGATTATACCCTCTTTCATCCTGCTGCAATACTGTCCGAAATAACGAGCAACATTTTTTTATCCAATCCGGCAGGTATCCTTTTGCATTTTGACACCCAAAGTTTTCTGCTGTTTCTTTATCAAAACCAGAACCTGATTCTTTTAAACAGGTTTACCTTTAACCATGTAAACGACATCGTTTATTACCTGATGACCGCAATGAAACAAAGCGGAATCACAACCAAAAATTGCAAGTTGCTTTTGTCGGGCAATATACGGGAAGAAGAAGAGGTGGAAAACCGTTTGAAAAACTATTTCAACCAGATTGGTTTTTTAATTCCGGATTTAAAGAGCGACAGCGAAAAGTTTTATTTCCCTATGCACCGTTTCATCTCCCTGTTCTAACATGCGCATTGTTGGTGGAAAATATAAAGGGAGGTTCTTTAAACCCGACAAAAGATTTAAAGCCCGCCCAACAACCGACCTGGCCAAAGAAGCACTCTTTAATATTCTTTCAAATCAAATTTATTTCCCCGAAATGAACGTACTCGACCTCTTTTCCGGATCGGGGAGTATAGGTTATGAATTCATCAGCCGCGGCGCCGGGGAAGTCACCTTTGTTGAAAAAAACGATGCCCATGTCCGGTTCATCAAAGATGTTATCCGTCAACTTGGGGTGGAAAATGCACGAATTCTCCGAACGGATGTTTTTCGATTCTTAAGAAACGCCACTGGCACTTACGATATCATTTTTGCTGATCCGCCTTTTGATTTAAAGCAAATACCAAAAATCCCCACTGCTGTGATGGAGTCCGGGTTACTTCAAAAAAACGGTTTATTTATTCTGGAACATTCTTCAGATTACAATTTTTCCAACCAACCAGCTTTCCATGAATTAAGAAAATACGGAAAAGTTAATTTCAGCTTTTTTTCCGAATAAAAAAGCCCTTTCCTGTAGGAAAAGAGCTTCCAAAATCAAATTTTCCACCTCACTAATCCAGCTTCCGCTTGATGCTGCATCCAACGGGCGGGGTCTCTGCAATTTTAATCTCTGTCCCGTTACCCAGGCTTACAATGGCATCTTTTAAATAGGCCTTTTTAACCTCCGATGCATTTTTGTAGTTATCATCCACAGCTCCCTTGTAAACCAACTTCATATCTTTATCAAACAAAAAGGCATGCGGAGTGGTTTTTCCGTCAAAAGCATTGGCTATCTTACTCTCCTTGTCAACAACATAATAGAAATTGTACTCTTGCTCTTTGGCCCGCTTCTTCATCGCTTCGTATGAGTCAACCCCGTCACGGTTCTGATAATTGGAATTCAGGACAATCATCCCCACTTCATTGTTATCGGCCCATTTTTTGATTTTAGGATACCTGTCTTCCCAGGCTATAACAAAAGGACAGGTGTTCGATGAAAACAACACCAATAAACCTTTATCGCCATAGGCATCACTTAGTGACACTTCTTTGCCTGAAACATCAAGCATTTTAACATCTGTCATGACAGCTTCACTGCCTAACCCCATAACTTTTTCACCCTGACCAGCAAAAGCAGGAAGAGCCATAATTATTACCAGTAAACCAATAATTCTTTTCATAACATCTGATTTTAAATTAAATACTTTTTACTCTTTTATAGTAACATTTCATCCAAAAAGAATGTTCATCATCATAATAGGAATCCACTTAGCCTCTTTAATTTAAAAACATATATGAATAAACTGTTGACGAATAAGTTACACTAACTTTTCTTCAAAAACTAAGTGTAACTAAATCGGGTTAACCTGCGTTAATTCAATAAAAATTTAAAATTCATAAATAGGCAGGTTGGAAAGAAAAAAGATTTTGCCACAAAAAGCCCTAAGGCATAAAAAACTCACGAATTATAGACTGCTAATTTTTATTATCTTGGTGACTTCGTAGTTTTTTTTTAGACTTTCGAAGTAACTCGTACATTTGAAATTATTTAACCAGAAGAAACGCTAAAATGAACATCAATTCCATACGCAAAGAATACCGGCAATCTGTCCTAAGCCGGAAAAACATAAATCGTAATCCGCTAAAGCAATTTGAAAAATGGCTCGGGGAAGCAATAACCTCAGAAATACCCGAACCCACTGCCATGACATTATCCACGCATGGACCGGATGGTTTTCCGCAGGCCAGAATTGTTTTATTAAAACACCTTGATGAAGAAGGTTTTGTTTTCTTTTCGAATTATGCCAGCCAAAAAGGGAAATCAATCGCCCAAAACCCGCTGGCAAGTTTGCTTTTTTTCTGGCCCGAACTGGAACGCCAAGTTCGCATTGAAGGGATTACCAGCAAAATCAGCCGGAAGGATTCCCAAAGATACTTTGATTCACGCCCTTACGAAAGTCGTATCGGGGCCTGGTCCTCGGAACAAAGCCAGATTATTCCTTCCCGTAACTACCTCGAAGACCGCTTTGCGGCCTATCAACAAAAATTTAAAAACCAGTCCCCTCCCCTTCCTTCAAACTGGGGAGGTTACCTTTTAAAACCCGAAAAGATCGAATTTTGGCAGGGAAGAGAAAACAGGCTCCACGACCGTATTTTGTACCTGAAAGAAAATAACGCATGGGTAAATCAGCGCCTGGCTCCCTGAAACCCGGAAAGGAACTCACCGGTGCCTTCTTTTATCAACCAAAATCAAGGTTAAACCGTTTTTTCAACATCTCCAGCTTAGGATTTTTCTTTAGCAACTCGCTGTACTTCTCATTATCGGTATAAATGATGCTCTCTTTTTCAGCCTGATTGATTTTGATAACCAGTTGAATTTTAGAATTTTTGAGTTCTTTTCGAAGCCACGAAACCAACTCGGGCCGGATGCTGTTTATCAAATCCTTCTGCACCGAATTATCAATTTCCAGCCGCAACTGAAAACCGCTATCCAAATGGGGTACCTTCGAAAGGGTAGATTGCAAATTGGGCCTGTCGCCGAGGCGTTCCAGAAAGCTTTCCCATTTCATTTTTAGTTGCTCCATGGTAAACTCCTCCGATTCTTCGGTGCGACTGAAAATTTGATGCTGCTCTTTGGCAGATATCTTTTCATCTTTCATATTACCCGAAAGCGCATCTTTAATGCTGGGGCCCTGATCTTCACGGGACATCCGCCTCAGTTTTCGGCGGGGAGCCTCTTCCCGTACTTTTTCAGAAACCTGCTTCCCCACAGGTTTTGATTCTTCCGATTTTTCCGGATGACTGAAAACAGGCTCAAGCATGTCCTTCGGGCTCCCGGAATCAGCTATTTTTTTTTTAGGGTTAGCTGGGCTATCCGAATCAAAGCCAGTTCAATAAGTAACCGTTTATTCTGGCTTGATTTATATTGA
>CAYTDH010000060.1:0-14864 GCA_964436325.1 uncultured Tangfeifania sp. | reverse complement strand
CCGGGGCAACAAATACCCCTGTCCCCAATCTCTCCGGAGGAGAGAAAATCCCCCCTTCGGGGGGAATTAGGGGGGTCTTTATACAGCGGCCTTGACCTCCTACGGTAAACCTTCGGAGGGCGAGGCCCGATTGGATTAAAAGTATAAATCTGAACAAACCCTTAGCCCGAATAATTCAAGAATTATTCCTGTCTCCGACAGCGACTAAGATTCAGTAAAACTTTTTTCAAAAGTTTAACTTCATCTAAGTCGGGGTTAACCTGAACTTTATTCATATTTTTTTAAATTCATGAATAGTTCAGGTTAGGGAGCTCCGCACCCTAAGGGATTTTCCCGCCCGAAGCCCCAACCATCGCGAACGCAGTGCGTAAATGACACCCAAGTGTGATTCTTAAATCCATTCATTATGAGTTTTCTGTATAAAGCTGTCATTAACTGTGAAGCGAGGTATCTGTTGCAATTCTATGGGACTCCAATGATAGGATATCTCAGGAAATAACCACCTGGCCTACTGTGAGCTATAAATTTAGAGGGTGGAAGTTTTGAATTTACTGTGAACTCTACTGTGAATGGCGTTTTCCCAAAAAAATAACCGCCTGACTTGCAGACGGTTATGAATATTGAGGGTGGAAGATGGGATTTGAACCCACGACCTCTGGAACCACAATCCAGCGTTCTAACCAACTGAACTACATCCACCATTTGTTTTGCGCGTGCAAATATAATATTTTATTCGTTTTTTTGTTTCCTCAGAAATGGAAATTTATCAAATGAACGATCATTTTTTTAGGGCGATGTATTTCGATGTTCGGTTAAGCTGGTATTCAGGGGATTTTGAGTACTTTTGAAAAAAATGGACGATGACCATGAAACAAACAGGTAAAAATGGCATATTGTGTTTTGGCGAAGTCCTTTGGGACATGCTCCCCGGAGGCAAAAAGCCCGGAGGGGCCCCTCTGAATGTGGCTATTCATTTAAAAAAACAGGGCTTGGACCCTCACCTGGTAAGCCGGATTGGCAGGGATGCCAGTGGGGATGAGCTGTTGGACTATCTTTCTGCCCGGGAAATGAACATCCGGTTTGTGGAAAAGGACGACCTGCTCCCCACCAGTGAGGTTAAAGTGCATTTGGATGACGATAAGAATGCCACCTATGAAATTTGTGCCCCCGTGGCCTGGGATAACATCCGCGTTACTCCTGAACTGGAGGCCGCAGCGGCCAATACCGGAACCATAATTTTCGGAACCCTGGCTTCACGTAGTTTAACCTCCCGCCAAACCCTTCTTCACCTGTTGCAGCTTTCGGAGGCCACACGTGTGCTCGATGTGAACCTCCGGCCACCCTATGATACCCGGGAGGTGGTTGAGAAACTGCTGAACCTCGCCGGTTTTGTAAAACTCAACGATGAGGAACTTATCAGGATTGCCGGGTGGAACAACCAACAAGGCGATGAAAAAACACTCATGAAATGGTTTTCCGGATTTTATCGCTGTTCAACGCTTTGCGTTACCCGGGGAGCTAACGGTGCTGCTTTGCTGACCGGAGGAACCATTACCGACCATCCGGGCTTTCAGGTCAATGCCGTTGATACGGTAGGGGCGGGGGACTCATTTTTAGCTGCCCTGGTGGCCAGGCTATCCGCAGGAAGCGATCCGCAAAATGCACTGGATTATGCCAGTGCCGTGGGAGCTTTGGTTGCCTCCCGTAATGGTGCTGTTCCTGATTATGCTCCAAATGAGGTTGAGGCTTTTTTTAATCGCGAAATCTACGACTGAAGCCTCTGTTTTAAAGGAAAAGGGTTAAAACCCCGCAAAAAATCAATAACTTG
Source organism: uncultured Tangfeifania sp. (assembly GCA_964436325.1). Taxonomy (GTDB): domain Bacteria; phylum Bacteroidota; class Bacteroidia; order Bacteroidales; family Prolixibacteraceae; genus Tangfeifania. The sequence goes on along the minus strand of CAYTDH010000060.1, from coordinate 13,036 downwards.
CAACGAAAAGACGTGTTTTCATGAAGCGTTTACTACTCATTACAGCTTTTATTATTTTTTCCAGCCTCGTCAACGGACAGGGTTTTAATGAGGCCCTGGGATTAAGAGGCGGAGTTACCTCCGGATTTGAGTACCGGTATTACCTGAATGATTCCAATTCATTAAGGGGACTGGTAGGAATACGGGACCGAGGTGTTCAGCTTTACGGGCTCTATGAATCTCACCAATACGATCTGTTTTCTTTTTCGTATAACCTGGTTTTTTATTATGGATTTGGTGCCCACGCCGGGTATGAGAGCTGGAATGTCAGACGCATAGCCAATGGTTCACGCCGGGAGGAAACAAAGTCTGCTTTTTTGGCCGGACTGGATGGCGTGGCAGGGGTGGAATACCTTTTTTATGAAGCTCCCCTGTCAGCAGGCCTCGAGATAAAGCCCTTTATCGATTTTTGGGGTCGGAAAGGATTTGATATACGCTTGCCTGAAGTGGCTTTTACGGTAAGGTATCTTTTTTAACGTTTTCAGGATTGAGTCCACTCCGAAAAGTTAATTCTTGTTGCCAACGCGCAAAAACACGAAGGTTCACGAAGATTCCCAATGAACTTAAATGGAAATAGAATACATCTAATACCCAAAGATTTACAAATTCTCTCAATCCGTTAGATGCTTATTAATCAGCATGTACTATTTCCTGCTAATCTTCAGAAATTCAATTATAATCTTTTGCGAACCTTAGTGTTTTCTCGACCTTTCGGAGTGGACTCAGGATTTAGTTGTAAAAATCCACATATTCTGCCTCTTGCAGGAATTCGAGGCTTTTTTCACAACTGACCAAAGGTTCAAAATTATACTGCTCCACTTCAACGATGCCGTATTCGGCTCCGGATTTTTCACGGGCAGCAAAAATGTTTTCGAAATCAATCATTCCGCTTTCTCCCACTTCGGCTTTATCTTTAATGTGCCAAAGTTCAAACCTTCCGGGGTATTGGTTGAAATAATCGACCGGATCTTTTCCACCTTCCACAGCCCAGTAAAGGTCCATCTGAAACATCACTTTTTCCGGGTCGGTCAGTTCGAGCATCCAGTCGTAAACCGGTTTCCCGTCGTGCAGGGTGGTAAATTCATTGGCGTGATTGTGGTAACCAAACCGGATGCCCTGGGCATTGCATTTTTCTCCCACGGTATTGAAGTATTCACAATACCTTTTTAGTCCATCCAGGCTATCGTAGCCGGTACTGCCCATAAAGGGCTGAACAATCCATTTCACGCCGGCGGCAGCATGGGCGTCGATACATTCATCCCACCAGGCCATTGTTTTATCCCAGTTGGCGGAGTCGGGAATATCCTGGCCTGCATGTGAACCCAGGAACTCCAAACCGTTGGTCTCGCACAAGGCTTTGAAGTCGGCGGGAGACATTCCGTAGAATTTTCCCTCACTGTACCCGGCAGCTTCCACAAACCGGTAACCCATTTCCCCCACGCTGGCAACAGTGGCTTCGGCGTCTTCGTTCATGTCCTGGCGGACAGAATAGAGCTGGAGGCCAATGTACTTTTCGGGCGGGGCCGAATCGCAGGAACTGAATAACGGGATAGAAAGCGCTGCAGTACCTGCAAAAAATAACGTTCTTCTGATGATTTTTTTGATTGACATTTTTTTGTTTTTTTGGTTGAACAAACGAATGATTCAAATTTATGACTTTCCGGGGGTAAATGGAACAAAACAGCTTGTTTTTTTCAGGGGACCCTGCCTGTGGAGGTTTCTTCCCCGCCTGTGTCTGCATTTTAAATTCCGGGAATTAAAAAATAGTGCTAACTTTGAGGTCAGTAATCGATTCATTTTATGGATACAACCGAGATTTTAATAAAAATCCGAAAAATAGTACGTTCCATTAACCTTGAATCAAAAAAGATTCAAAAAGAATATGGCGTAAGTATTCCCCAGGTTTTGTGTCTTCAGTTTTTACGTGACTCCAAAAACTACCAGGCAGGTCAGGGGGAGATTCGTAAATTCTTGAACCTCAATTCCAGTACAACCAGTGGAATTATCAACCGTCTCGAGGCCAAAGGGTTGATTGCCCGGTTGCCCAAATCAGGAGATAAACGCATGGTAACCATTGCCCTGACCTCCAGGGGAGATCAACTCATGCAGACTGTACCCTCTTTGCTTCATGAGCAATTGTCAGCAAAATTGAATGAATTGGATTCTGCAACGCTGGAAAACATTCAGCAAAGTCTGGAACTGCTTGAGGGGCTTCTTGAAATTAATCATTTTGACGAAGTTCCCCTGATCTCCAATGATGATCTGGCCGAAGATTTGAGCAAGCCCCACGATAAAGAATAATTTCTGTAAAACAGAATTAGATTAAGTCAACGTTAAACTACCAGAATAAAGAAAAGTTATTTTAGTTTTAGTTTGCTTATATTCAACATTTTATGTTCTTGCTTAAGAGCCGCTGTCAGGGTTCTCTATATGGTGGTATAAAATAATTTAACTACTTTTGTTCGCATAGAAACAATTATTATGGAAATATTTAATGAGTCGCAACAGGAAATTGCCAGGAAGATTCGTCCTGAAAGTAACATTTCAAACTGGAAGGATTGGAAATGGCAATTAAAGCATTCAATTAAATCGATTAAGACCTTTGAACTTCTCACCGGCATTCAATTTCCGGAAGAAGATAAAGTGCTCATGGAGAAAACGATTGAGCATTTCCCGGTGTCTATTACGCCTTATTACCTTTCGTTAATCGACACGGACAACTATGAGAATGATCCGGTATTTAAGCAGGCGTTTGCCAACATCGACGAGTTAACGGTTTTAAAAACTGATTTGGAGGATCCGCTTTCTGAAGATACCGACAGTCCGGTGGAAGGGATAACCCACCGTTATCCCGACCGGGTTTTGTTCCATGTGAGTAACGTTTGCTCCATGTATTGCCGCCATTGCACGCGGAAAAGAAAAGTGGGTGATGTGGACTCCATTCCAACCAAAGCCCAGTTGAAAAAAGGGATTGAATACATCAAAAATACACCGCAAGTGCGCGATGTCCTTTTGTCTGGCGGTGATCCGCTGATGCTCTCCAATAAGTACCTCGACTGGTTGCTTTCGGAAATCACCGCAATTTCCCATGTTGAAATCGTGAGGATCGGAACCCGTATGCCGGTGGTTTTGCCTTACCGGATTACCAAAGATTTGATTGATGTATTGAAAAAATACCAGCCGGTTTGGATCAATACCCACTTTAATCACCCCAGGGAGATTACTTCATCCTCGCGGGAGGCGCTGGCTATGCTGGCAGATGCAGGATTTCCGCTTGGGAACCAATCTGTTCTGCTGGCCGATGTAAATGACTGCCCGCGTATTATGAAGAATCTGGTTCATAAGCTGGTTCAAAACAGGGTAAGGCCATATTACATGTACCAGTGCGATCTTTCCGAAGGGCTTGCCCACTTCCGGACACCCGTGGGTAAAGGAATCGAGATTATGGAAAGCCTTATTGGTCATACCACTGGATTTGCAGTTCCCACTTATGTTATTGATGCTCCCGGCGGTGGTGGAAAAATACCTGTCATGCCCAATTACATTGTCTCCTGGTCAACCAATAAGGTGGTTCTCAGGAACTACGAGGGAATCATTACCACTTACAAGGAACCGGAGAAGTATGAATCGAAATTCTGCGACAGGGATTGCGAAAACTGCAATCTTGAGTTGAAACTGGACGATGCAGATGAGCAGAAATCAATTGGAATTGAGAAATTATTGTCGGATTATGACTCTACGATTTCTCTGGTCCCCGATGATAATGAACGGCATAACAGAAGGGAAGATGATGCAGGATAAATTTGAAACTATTGGCGAATCATTAATACAACACGGAAAATTTAACAATCGGATTTATTTATTGAAACTGGCTCCCGGGGAAGGAGAAGGGCTTCTTCCACGGCTGGATGAATTAGCGAAAAATGAAGGGTACACCAAAATCATTGCCAAAATTCATGCAGAGGCCCTTCCGGGCTTTTTAAACCGGGATTATTTTATGGAAGCTTTTATTCCCGGCTTTTTTCAGGGGAAGACCGATTGCCTGATGGTTTCGAAATTTTTTGATGAAAAAAGGAGTCATGGCCCTGAAGATGAGCTGAAGCGCTTTCATGAACTGCTTGCATCAGCCGGTTCAACGAATAACCCACAGAATGGCAATGGGAAAAAATTCACACCCGGACGGCTAACAGAAAACAATGCCGAAGCCATTACAGAAGTCTTCAAGCATGTGTTCGAAACGTATCCGTTTCCGGTACACGATCCGGCTTATATTCTGAAAACGATGCGGAGCAATTTGGCACGGTATTTTGGGATTTGGGAAGGACAGGATTTGATTGCAGTTTCTACTGCCGAAACCGACCTGAACAATAAAAATGCGGAGATGACCGATTTCGCCGTGCTGCCGGAATACAGAGGGCAGCGCATGGCCTACCGTTTGCTTGCTTTCATGGAAGAAGAGATGAAAGATGCAGGAATGAAAACAGCGTATACCATTGCCCGCCTGAAAGAACCCGGAATGAATAAGACGTTTATGAATTCGGGGTATCATTACACAGGAACACTGGTAAATAATACGAATATTGGGGGAAGCATCGAGAGTATGAACATTTTTTATAAAAGACTGTAATATGCATTTAGGGAAACTGTGTAAATATGCTTCGGTATGTACTGTTTACCAGAATGAGAATAACGCAATAGAGAAACCGATTTTTCTTGTCAGAAACGTTTTTTGCAATCGTGGAGCCAAGGGATGGTATAATTGCAAGCGATTTTTGGCCTACGAAGAGGGAAAAGAAGTGGATGACAACATGACTCCAAATGGTTAGAAAAATAAAATTTAACAGAGAATATGGTAAAAATTCAAGATAAAACCGAAAAAAGGATTATTCAGTTTTTAGATGAAAATGGCCCCAGTTTCCTGGGGGAAGTTGTGAAAGAACTTAAATTATCGTACACCAAAGGTTTGGGAATGATGAACCAATTGCTTTCCAAAGGGGTAATTAAGCATTCCGACCCTCCTTTGCAGTATGAGTTAAATCCCGAAGCTAAATAGTCATCGATGCACTGGATTGACTACCTCATTTTTGGCATTTACCTGTCGGGTATGCTGGGGATTGGGTTTTACTTTATGCGTAAGAACCGGTCGGCCGATGATTATTTTGTGGGCGGCAGGAAAATGAGTTCTTTTCATATCGGGTTGTCTGTTGTGGCCACCGATGTGGGAGGAGGATTTTCCATAGGTCTTGGTGGCCTTGGTTTTGTGATGGGGCTGTCCGGAAGTTGGTTGCTTTTTACAGGACTGGTAGGGGCGTGGCTCAGTGCAGTCCTGCTTATTCCCAAGGTTTCGAGACTGGCAGCCAAACATAATTTCCTCTCTTTTCCACAGTTTCTCGAAAATTTATACAACGGAAGGGTTGCACTCATTGCCGGCCTGATTTCAGCTATCGGTTATTTGGGGTTTACCAGCTCGCAGATACTGGCAGGGGCGAAACTTGCCTCGGCAACGTTTCCCAATATTACACTTCAGACTGCCCTGATCCTGATGGGCATCATTGCGGTTCTTTATACTTCCGTGGGAGGCATTAAAGCGGTTATTTACACCGACACTTTCCAGTGGATTTTGTTAATGTCGGGGCTGGTATTTGCCGGTCTTCCGGTGGCTTATTTCGGTATCGGCGGCTATGAAACGCTTCAGGCCACCCTCCCTGCTTCTTTTTTTGATTTAACTGCCGTGTCGTGGCAGCAAATTGTCAATTGGTTTATAACGATTGTCCCCATTTGGTTTATCGGAATGACCTTATATCAGCGTATTTACGCTGCCGGTGACCGGAAAACAGCCCAGCGTGCCTGGTTTTTTGCAGGGCTTTTTGAATATCCTGTGATGGCCTTTACCGGCGTTATCCTGGGTATCTTTGCCAAAGCGGCATTCGAAAGCGGAATCATCGATGCCGGAGCCCATGGGGTGATGGACCCTGAAATGGGCTTGCCCATTCTTTTACGTACCATTTTACCGGTGGGCCTTACCGGCCTTATTTTGTCGGCCTATTTTTCTGCAATTATGTCCACCGCCGACAGTTGCCTGATGGCCTCTTCAGGAAACCTCATCACCGATATTTTTAAAAGGCATAAGGCACGCAGGATTATGCTGCTTTCTCAGGGAACAACGCTCATCCTGGGAGTTATCGCCCTTTTTATTGCCTGGAAAGTACCCAATGTGCTGGAGCTGATGCTGCACTCTTATTCTTTCATGGTTTCGGGATTGTTTATTCCGGTGCTGGCAGGGATTTTTCTGAGAAAGCGGAGTTCGCGCGGGGCATTCTGGTCAATGATTGTGGGGGGTACCGTTACCCTCTTATTGATTCTTAGCGGCCTGAATTTGCCGTTGGGCCTGGATGCAAATATTTACGGTATTTCCCTGGCTGCCCTTACCTATATCCTTTTTCATCTTTTTGAAAAACCTGGAGTATCCCCCGTTCAGATCGCTTCGTGAATTGAACGAAAAAAACTACTTTTGATTAAATGAAGAAAGTAGAATACAAATCACCCGAAACCTTAAAAGCGCTGACCGACCAATCCCGCCAGGAAATTAGCCTGTTGATCAGAAACCTGAAAAACAAAAAGCCCAAAAACCTCGATGATTTTGTGCATGGCCTGCATGATGAAGCGTTTGCTGATTTCGACTGCCTCGGTTGCGCCAATTGCTGCAAAACCATAGGACCACGGCTCCGGGTCAAAGATATTGACCGGCTGGCCCGGCAGTTGAAGATGAAAACGGCCGGTTTTCTGGATCAATATGTGACCACCGATGACGAGGGTGACTGGGTTTTCCGGGACCATCCCTGTCCTTTTTTAATGGACGACAATTACTGCATGGTTTATGCCAACCGTCCCAAAGCGTGCAGGGATTACCCCCACACCAACAGGAAGCGGTTTTACCAAATCCTCACCCTTTCACATAAAAACTGCGAAACATGTCCTGTGGTATATGAGATTTTTGAAACCCTCAGGGAGGAAAAGCATCGGTTGTGGTGAGCGGTTTTTATGCCCCAGTGGGGGTATAAAACTTCTTTTTGACCGTTTTTGTTGTGTAATAATTCAATACCTTTGGCGTTTTATGGAATATATACCATGCGAATGAACCGGAAATATGCTTTGATCCTCTTTTTTGTACTGTGCGGTTTAACCGGGCGGGCACAAATTGGCGGCGAAACGACCTACCAGTTCCTTGAGCTTACCAATTCGGCAAGGATAGCAGCGCTGGGAGGAACACAGATTGCTTTGACCGATACCAGCGATCTGAATTTGCCCTATCATAATCCGGCTTTGCTTCACCATGGCATGAGCAACACCATGCTGGTGAATTATGTGAATTATTTTGCAGATATCAATTTCGGATATGCCTCCTATGCTTTCCATTTAAATGGGGCAGGCAATGCGGCAGTGGGAATGCATTATATCAATTACGGCGATTTTTCAGAAGCCACCGGAGAGGGGGAGTTAACCGGCAATACATTCACTGCTGCCGAGTATGCTCTGAATATGATTTATTCCGGTCATTTCAGGCGGCTGAGCTATGGAGCCAACCTGAAACCCGTTTTTTCGGTATTTGAAAGCTACCGCTCTTTTGGTCTGGCAGCCGATGCCGGTTTGACCTTCAGCAGTAAGGACAGCCTGACCCATGTAGCTCTGGTAGCCCGAAATATGGGGGGACAGGTAACCACCTATTATGAGAACGGCAACCGGGAGGCCATCCCTTTTGATTTGCAGGCAGGAATAAGCACCAAACTGAAATATGCCCCGCTCAGGCTTTCACTCACCATGCATCACCTCAATAACTGGGATTTGGCCGCTCCGGAGGAGGAAGAATCCAGCCTTGAAACGGTTTTTGAACGTGAAGAGAGCTTTGCTAAGCAGGTCATGCGCCATATGGTATGGGGTGTTGAGGTGATGCCTTCCAGGCATTTTACCCTCCGTGCGGGTTACAACTACCAGCGACGTCAGGAACTGAAGTTTGAAGAAAAGGTATCTACCGTCGGTTTTTCACTGGGATTTGGCATTAAAATGAAACGTTTCCGGTTTGATTTTGCTTCTTCCAGGTTCCATCTCGCCGGGTCTTCCAATCTCTTCTCCCTGGCAATCAATCTTAATCATTTTTGAAATACAACAACCGGTTCTGGTTTTGAAAATCCGTTATCTTTGTTGAAAAGCAACGAAGCAGAAACGACGAGCATGAACAGAAAAAAAATTGTTATCGCCATTGACGGTCATTCCTCTTGTGGCAAGAGCACATTGGCAAAATCGCTGGCCCGGGAGCTGCAATATACCTATATCGACAGTGGGGCCATGTACCGTGTTGTAACCCTTTATGCGCTTCGCCACGGCCTGATCGTTAACGGTAAGGTGGATGAGCCGCGTTTGATCGAAGGGGTGAAACACTTAAAAATAACGTTCAGGTGGGATTACTCCGCTGAGCAGAATACCACCTATCTCAATGGAGAGAATGTGGAAGATGAGATTCGGCAACTGGAGGTTTCGCAACATGTAAGCCCTGTGAGCACCATTGCCGGTGTGCGGCGTGAACTGGTAAAACAGCAGCGGGAGAAAAGGAGGCATGATGGAATCGTTATGGACGGCCGCGACATAGGAACCGTTGTTTTTCCGGATGCAGAACTTAAAATATTTATGACGGCTTCTTCTGAAATCCGTGCCCGGCGAAGATACGATGAACTGAAGGCCAAAGGGGTTGAGGTAGAACTTCAGGAAATCGTGAAAAATGTGAAAGAGCGCGACACCATGGATTCCAGCCGGAAAGAGAGCCCCCTGAAAATGGCAGATGACGCCATTGTTTTGGATAACAGTCATTTGACCCGGGAAGAGCAGTTGCAGTGGGCGTTAACCAAAGCCAGAGAGATAATCAATAAAGATGAAGATTGAGATAGATAAACGTTCGGGATTTTGTTTTGGGGTTATCAAAGCGATAAAGACCGCCGAGAACGAATTGAACAAAGGGGAGGAGCTTTATTGCCTGGGTGATATCGTTCATAACGGAATGGAGGTCAATCGCCTTGGGGAGATGGGAATGAAAACGGTTTCACGGGAGGAGTTTTTTCAGCTAAAAGATGCCCGCGTTCTTATCCGTGCCCACGGAGAACCTCCCGAAACCTACGCATATGCTCAAAAAAACAATATTGAACTGGTTGATGCTACCTGCCCGGTAGTTTTGAATCTCCAGAAGAGGGTGAAGTCCTCGTGGCAGAAAAGCCTGAAGAATAACGGACAGGTTGTTATTTTTGGAAAAAAAGGGCATGCCGAGGTCATTGGGCTCGATGGTCAGACCAACAACCAGTCGGTTCTCCTGGAAAGCATTGACGATGTGAATAAAATTGATTTTTCGCGTCCGGTTTGGTTGTATGCCCAGACAACCCGGCGCATTGAAGAATTTAATGCCATTGCCACGCTGGTGCAGGGAAAGATGGAGCCAGGGGTGCCTTTTGCCATAAAGGATACCATTTGCAGGCAGGTTTCGAATCGTGTACCCCACCTGAAAGAATTTGTGGTGAATTATGAGTTGGTTTTGTTTGTTGCCGGGCACAAAAGTTCCAACGGGAAATACCTTTTTTCGGTCTGCCGTGAGGCAAATCCCAATTCCTATCATGTTTCCCGGGCCAGCGAAATTGACCCGGCCTGGTTCAGGGGGGTGAAATCGGTAGGCATCAGCGGGGCAACGTCTACGCCTTATTGGTTGATGGAAGAGGTTGCCTGCTGGGTTGAAGATCATGTGGATTAATTTTTGTTTCTTTGAAAGAGGTTGTAGTACCAAAAAAAAAATGAATTGATGCCCACCTTATATGCTCAGGTAATTTTACCCCTGTCACTGCATGATGCTTATACGTATGAGGTTCCGGAAAATCTCCGTCAGCAGATACAGAGAGGAATGCGGGTCATTGTGCAGTTTGGCAGGAAAAAACATTATGCTGCCCTGGTGGTGGCATTGTCGTCGGAGAAGCCTGTTGATATGGAGGTAAAACCAATCATTGAAGTTCTGGACGAGCATCCTGTTGTTTTTCCGGAAAACCTGGACCTTTGGAGCTGGATGGCGGGCTACTATTGTGCGGCATTGGGAGATATCTTCAGGGCGGCGTTGCCTCCCGGATTAAAGCTGGAAAGCAAATCGAATGTCATTTTCACGGGCAGTGAAGAACAGGTTCCGGTTTCACAGGAAGAGCAGCGCATCATCGATCAGGTCAGGCAGGAGGTGACCTCGCTTGAAGTCCTTCAGAGAAAGCTGGGACATGGTTTTTCCTATCATGCACTCGAAGGGCTGATGAAAAAGAACGTGCTTCAGGTGGAAGAAAAAATCAATCCCAAATACAAGCCCCGCACCGAAACCCGGGTGCGTTTGCATCCTGCTGTTAAGTCTGAAGAAGACCTTCAGCAAAAACTGGAGGAGCTGGGCCGGGCCAAAAAGCAACAGGCGCTGTTGCTTCATTTCTGTGAAAAAACCGGTGCTTTTGGTCAAGAGCAAAAAAAAGAGATAAGCCAGAAGGCTCTTTTTGAAAAGACCAGCTTCAACACCTCCCATCTAAACGCGTTGGTAAGCAAAAAGATTTTTAAAAAATATGAGCAACAAATTTCACGGTTACCGGATGAAGGAGACAGGCAGGGGAGCATTCATTTGCTAAACCCTCACCAGGAGAAGGCATTGGCGGAGATTAAGACTGTTTTTGAAACCAAAAATGTGGCGCTCATCCATGGGATAACCGCCAGCGGAAAGACCGAGATTTACATTCATCTGATCGATGAGATGATACAATCGGGCAGGCAGGTGCTCTACCTGGTGCCCGAGATTGCCCTGACCACGCAGATTGTGGAGCGTCTCAAAAATGCTTTTGGCGGGAAGGTCGGGATTTACCATTCCCGTTTGAATAATCAGGACAGGGTGGAAATATGGGAGCGTGTACTGCGTTTTGATGCTCATCCCGATGAGGGCTACCAGGTTATTCTGGGGGCACGTTCTGCACTGTTTATGCCTTTTTCCAGCTTAGGCCTGGTGATTGTGGATGAAGAGCATGAAAATTCGTTTAAGCAGTTCGATCCCGCTCCGCGGTACCACGCACGCGATATGGCTGTTGTCCTTGGGATTCAGCATCAGGCAAAGGTGTTACTGGGATCAGCAACTCCCTCTTTCGACAGCTATTACAATGCACTCAAAGGGAAATACGGGCTGGTGAACCTGGAGAAGAGGCATTCGAATATGGAGTTGCCCGAACTCATTGTCTCCGATATCAAAAAGGCCTGGAAGAAAAAGCAGATGTATTCGGTGCTTTCCCCTGAGCTTTATCAACTGATGGAGGAGGCTCTTTTGAACAAGGAGCAGGTGATCCTTTTTCAAAACCGCCGGGGATATGCTCCTTTTTTGCAATGTTTTACCTGTGGTTGGATACCCCGCTGCCAGAATTGTGATGTGAGTCTGACATACCATAAATATAATAAAAGGCTCACCTGCCACTATTGCGGGCACCATCAGCGGGTTGTGACAGAATGCCCCGAATGCGGGTCTCCGGAAATCAAGGCCCGGGGATTTGGAACTGAAAAGATTGAAGATGAGCTAAAGCCGCTGTTTCCCGGGGCCCGAATTGATCGTATGGACTGGGACACCACCAAGCGGAAGAATGCTTTTGAGCGTATTATCCATAACCTGGAAACCCGGAAGACAGATATTCTTGTTGGCACCCAGATGGTTACCAAAGGGCTGGACTTTGAACATGTGCGGGTGGTTGGAATTTTGAATGCCGATAACCTTTTGAATTTCCCCGATTTCAGGGCACATGAGCGGGCGTACCAGCTTATTTCCCAGGTGAGTGGTCGTGCCGGACGAAAACACAGCCGCGGGAAGGTGGTTATTCAAACCACCCAACCCGAACATCCGCTGATTGAACTTATCCGTCGTCAGGATTACCTTTCCGCTTTTCAGTCGCAGATGGAAGAACGGCAGCTTTTTAAATATCCCCCGTTTTACCGGCTGATAAAACTCGTGGTGAAACACAAAAATCCAGGTCATGTCGACCGGGTAGCCGGGCAAATCAGCGACCATTTAAGACAACATTCCGGACTAGTGGTTTTGGGGCCTGAATTCCCTCTGGTCAGCCGCATTCAGTTGTGGTACCATAAAGAGATATGGATCAAAATAAACCGCAAGCTGCCCCTGGATGATGTGAAAAAATTTATCGTTGAAACCATTCATGGGGTTAAGCAGTTAAAAGAAAACAGCAGTTGTATGGTGAATATTGATGTGGATCCGGGCTAACCGGTGAGAAAGGGATTATAAATGGCAATGCCTTTTTTGGGGACGCTAATTTTTTTATTTTTGTTGCTCTTTAGCAAAAACAGGTGAACGGAAAAGAGGTAAATCAGATATTTGCAAAGTTTCGTCAAATGCGGGTCCTGGTGATCGGAGATTCCATGCTTGACAGCTATTTGTGGGGAAATGTGGAGCGGGTTTCACCTGAAGCGCCCATTCCCGTTGTTTCGGTGACACACCGCGAAACCCGCCTGGGGGGTGCGGCCAATGTGTCTTTAAACATCCAGGCTCTCGGCGCCGAACCGGTTTTGTTTTCTGTTGTTGGAGCCGACGATAAGGGGAGGAGGCTGAAAAGGTTGATGGAGGAGAAAAAAATGTCAGTGCAGGGGATTTTTGAAGATTCCCGTCGGGTGACTACCGAGAAGAGCCGCATAATTGGAAAAGGGCAGCACATTGCCCGGGTGGATGAGGAGATGGATGAGCCGGTTGCCACTAAAATGGAAAATGCGCTTTTGTCAGGCATTTACGCGGTGTTGGAATCGCAAACTGTTAATGCCATTGTTTTTGTGGATTACGACAAAGGGGTCATTACACCTTCCCTTTTTCAGAAAGTAAATGCCTGGGCCCTGGAAAGGGGAATCCCCACGGCGGTGGACCCCAAGAGACGGAATTTTCATATGTACCGGAATGTAAGCC
>CAYTDH010000059.1:0-14947 GCA_964436325.1 uncultured Tangfeifania sp. | reverse complement strand
GTTACCCTGAAAAAACCGAAAATTGCTGACCAAACTTAACCACGATGCATGGAGAAACTCTTCCTGTCCGTTAATAAAACGCAGCAAAGGTTTTTCTATTGTTTTGGAACTATTTCATGGTATTATAAAGGGCATTTTTATTAGATTTGTAGAACAGAACAGAACGGATAACAACTGGCTACCCATTTATGATGACAAAATTCCGGTTTACAATAGATGATAACTCCAACACCCTGAAATTTCAGCAACTGGTGGATGCCATCATCGATTCCATAAGCAGGAATCAGTTGAAGGAGGGGGAGATGCTGCCTTCGGTAAACACGATTATGCAGGAGAGCAATGTTTCGCGCGATACGGTTTTTAAGGCTTATGCCGAACTCAAAAAACGGGGCGTTGTGGAGTCGGTTCCCAATCGCGGCTATTTTGTTACCCGGAAGATTACCCGGGTATTTCTTTTTCTGGATACCTTTAAAGCCTACAAAGAGGTGCTTTATGGTTCTTTTCTCCAGGCTCTTCCCAGGAACATCAGTGTGGATTTGCATTTTCATCATTACAATATCGGGGTATTTGAAAAAATTGTGCAGGAGAGTCTGGGGAAGTACAGCAAATACATCATCATGAACTTTGACCATCCCAGGGTTCCGGAGATTATTCAAAAAATACCCAAAGAACAGGTGTTGATAATCGACTGGAAAATCCATGCCGATGAACAGCACTCGGCGGTATATCAAAACTTCGGAGAACCGGTTTATGCCTGCCTTCAGCAAAACCTCGAGCGCATAAAAAAATACAACCATTTTACCTTTTTTTACCCTCCGTTTACTTACCATCCAAAGATTGCCATCGAATATTTCAGAAAGTTTTGTGCTGACTATAAGATAGGGCACTCAGTAATTTTTGAACCGGAACAATTCATTGTAAAAGATGGCGGATTGTATTTGCTTGTTAGTGACCGCACCCTGGCCTGGTTTTTAGATCAGTGTGCCGAAAAAGGATTTGACCCCGGACGCGAAGCCGGGGTAATTTCCTACAACGAAACCCCCATGAAAAAGTACGTGAAAAACGGTATCTCCGTTATTTCAACCGATTTTGAGCTGATGGGCCAGAAAGCTGCTGAGTTTGTTACCTCGAATAATGCGGTTCAATTTGAGGTTCCGACCATCCTGAAATTACGGTCGTCACTTTAAGAACAGAGGAACCGTTCCCTTCCTCCGGAGAACGGTTCCCTAAGTCCCGCTTCCTTGGTCCTCAAACAAGCCGGTGAGAGCAGAAGGAACCGTTCTCTTTTGGAAATCCTCTTTTTCCTTTCGGTTCATTAATGGAACCGTTCTGGAAAAGGAAAAGAACGGTTCCCTCGAGGCCTTAGATCATCGCTGTGAGAGCAGAAGAAACCGTTCTTTGAAAGAAAAGAACGGTTCCATTAGTGCCACATTATTCAAGTATAATTTCTGTTCGTTCCTCGTGTAAAACATTGTGGTAATCCATAAATTCTTCTTTCCCTCCAAATAGTTCAAGGATAAAATCTCTTGCCATACTGGTTTTCCCATTTCCGGGAATCGCCTTAAAAGAACTGTATTTGTAATTCCTGAAATTATCTGTTATTCCGTGTCTTTCAGGATTAAAGTGAGTGTAAAATATTGCATATTCAAGATAATTCTGATTTTCAATCAAAAGACGTTTGAATTTTGGGTCAAAAAGATTACCAACTCTGTTCTCCTGATTGTTGATAGCCATGGCATAAGTAATAAACAGCCGCTTGAATTGGTTGGAAACTATTTTGCCGATTTTTGTTTCATCAGTTATAACGGAACCGTTCTCTTTTGTAAGAACGATTCCCTTCTTTAAATGTATTTCATCCTTTATTTTTATTATCAAATGAAAATGGTTGGGCATTAACGAATAGGCCAGAAAATAAACATATTCATCCAAAAAATCCTTCAGTAATTTAAGAAAGTAATCGTAATTTTTTGGCAGAAAGAAAATATTCTGGCGGTTAACTCCCCGGTTAAAAATGTGATAATAATTTCCTCCCAAAATGGGTGTTATGGTTTTTATCGAAGGCATTTTTGTTTTAAAGATAGAAAATATTTTTTAGCACTGTTCTCATTTTGAACGAACGGTTCCCCGGAGCAGCAAAGGAACCGTTCTCTGAAAGAAAAAGAACGGTTCCCTCACGAGAACTGATTTCACCCGAAGGTTATTTTTATCACTGGCTGGTATAATGAATTCCCGTTCTGATATTTTGGAAGGTAGGACAGAACTAATTGCCGAAACAACCAGGTCTTTGTATTTGTCCTTTGTTTCAGTAATCACAACAGCCGGTCGTACTTTAACCTGAGAAAGTTCAGAAAAAGGAAAAGGAATGAGAACGATTTCACCGGTATTCATTTTTTATTTTTCGAAGGTGTCAAATAATCCTGATAAATATCTTCTGCCGTATTTTCCCAGAAATCAAAACTATCTGATTTAGAAGCAAACTCCCTGGAATCATCTTCTTTTTCCGGAATTTCTTCTAAAAACGTAACAACCACTTTATACCTCTTTTTTTCTGAAAGTGGGTCGGTTATTTTTACCTCTTTTCCATTATAAATTCCACGTACTGCAAACATATTTACTTGTTTTTAACCGTTGTGTAAAATTAAAAATAAAAATTCAATATTTTCCTGAATATACAATGAGTAATGCCAGTGCAAAAAGATTTGATTACATTAATTTGTCAAAAAACATGTTTTATAACATTTTTTTCTATTTTGATTCGACATTAATTGCACCTATTTTTGGTAGCATACCAGAACAGAACAGTTCGATAATTAAAATAATGGTAACCAATTCATAATTATGTATTTACTTGGATTCGACATCGGCAGTTCATCAGTGAAAGTTTCATTGGTGAACGGTGAAAACGGGGCTTGCGTAGCTTCATCTTTTTACCCGAAAGAAGAAATGAAAATTACCGCCCAACAACCCGACTGGGCTGAACAGGAACCCGAATTGTGGTGGAAAAACCTGAAACTGGCGCTTGCCGATGTGTTGAAAGAATCGCAGGTGAATCCGGAAAATATTGAATCCATTGGAATTTCTTACCAGATGCACGGGCTCGTGATGGTAGACAAAAAACACGAAGTAATTCGCCCTTCCATAATTTGGTGCGACAGCCGCGCGGCTTCCATTGGCGACAAAGCCTTTGAAGAAATTGGCGGACCGCGTTGTTTGTCAAGTTTGTTGAATTCACCCGGAAACTTTACCGCCTCGAAATTAAAGTGGGTAAAAGACAACGAACCGGAAAAGTTTGAAAAACTCTACAAAATAATGCTGCCCGGCGATTATATTGCCATGAAACTGACCGGTGAAATTCAAACCACGGTTGGCGGACTTTCGGAAGGAATTATGTGGGATTTCAAGGAAAATGACCTCGCAAATGTGCTTCTCGAAAACTATGGTTTTTCAAACGACATCATTCCGGAGATTGTTCCGACTTTTGCCAACCAGGGGCAACTCACGCAGGAAGTTGCCGCAGAACTGGGACTTTCAACCAAAACAATAGTGAGCTACCGCGCGGGTGACCAACCCAACAACGCCCTGTCGCTGAATGTGCTCAACCCCGGAGAAATTGCCACAACCGCGGGTACTTCTGGCGTGGTTTACGGTGTGAGCGACGAAATAAAATACGATCCGCAATCGCGCGTGAATACTTTTGCACATGTAAATTACACCAAAGATAATCCGCGGCTTGGTGTACTCCTTTGCATCAACGGAACCGGTATTTTGAATGCCTGGCTGAAACGCCAAATCGGAGCCGATTTATCATACGAGGCAATGAACGAACTGGCTGCAAAAATCCCTGTCGGTTCACAGGGAATAAACATTCTGCCGTTTGGAAACGGCGCTGAACGTGTGCTTAACAACAAAAATATCGGTTCGGTTTTTAGCGGTATCAATTTCAATATTCATGGTAAAGGCCATTTATTGCGCGCAGCACAGGAAGGCATTGTTTTCTCGTTTAAATACGGAATGGACATCATGCAAAACATTGGAATCGATGCAAAAGTTATCCGTGCAGGGAAAGCCAATATGTTTTTAAGCCCTGTGTTCAGGGAAACGCTGGCCGGAGTGACCGGAGCAACCATTGAATTGTATAATACCGATGGTTCGGTAGGTGCCGCACGTGGCGCCGGAATTGGTTCAGGGTATTATGCATCGCCTGCTGAAGCTTTTTCAAATCTCACAAAGCTGGAGACGGTAGAACCCGATGAAGCTAAAAAAGCTGAATACCAGGATGCTTATGCGAATTGGGCCGGTCAACTGAATAAAGAATTAAAAAAGTAAGTCGAAATTTTAATGAAACAATTCATCACTAAATAAAAAGAAAATGGAAGTATTAAAAGGGAACAAAGAGTATTTTCCGGGCATTACTCAAATTAAATACGAAGGTCCGGATTCCAAAAACCCGCTGGCATTCCGGTGGTACGATGAGAATAAAGTGGTTTCAGGAAAAACCATGAAAGAACATTTGCGTTTTGCCGTCGCTTACTGGCATGCTTTCTGCGGAACCGGAGAGGATCCTTTTGGACCCGGAGCTCAGGTGTTTCCCTGGGATGGTGCACCTGATCCTTTGGATGCTGCCAAAGAGCGCATGGATGCTGCTTTTGAGTTTATCACCAAAATGACCATTCCCCATTATTGTTTTCACGATATTGATGTGGCCGGAGATGGCTCTGTTTTTGAAATTGAAAAGCGTCTGGAAAAAATGGTGGACATCGCCAAACAACAACAGGAAGCTTCAGGAGTCAAACTGTTGTGGGGAACGGCCAATGTTTTTTCAAATCCCCGCTATATGAACGGTGCTGCTACCAATCCCGACTTTAACGTCCTTACAAATGTTGCAGTCCAGATAAAAAATGCCATTGATGCTACCATCGCCCTCGGGGGGACCAACTATGTCTTTTGGGGTGGCCGTGAAGGGTATATGACACTGCACAATACCGACACCAAACGTGAAATTGAGCATTTGGCCCGCATGCTTACCATGGCCCGCGATTATGGCCGCAAACAAGGGTTTGAAGGCACATTCCTGATAGAGCCCAAACCGATGGAGCCGACCAAGCACCAGTATGATTACGACGCCCAGACCGTCATTGGTTTTCTCCGTCATTTCGGACTGGATAACGATTTTAAACTGAATGTGGAGGTGAATCATGCCACTCTTGCCGGACATACCTTTACCCATGACCTGCGAATGGCTGCCGACGCCGGACTGCTCGGTTCGATTGATGCCAATAAGGGGGATTACCAAAACGGCTGGGATACCGATGAATTCCCAACCAATGTTTACGAAGTCACTGAGGCGATGATGGAAATTTTAAGGGCAGGCGGTTTTACCACCGGCGGCATTAATTTTGATGCCAAAACCCGGCGTAGTTCCACTGACCTGGAGGATATGTTCATTGCGCATGTTTCCGGGATGGATGTTTTTGCCCGTTCGTTGCTTATTGCGGATAAAATCCTGAACGATTCCGATTACCTCGAAATGCGGAAAAAACGGTATGTCTCATTCGACAGCGGAAAAGGTGCCGACTATGAAGCTGGAAAACTCACCATGGAGCAGATGCGGGAACTGGCCAAAGAAATAGGTGAGCCTGAACGCATCAGCAGCAAGCAGGAGATGTGGGAACAGCTTATTAATATGTATATTTAGAAAATTGCTTTTTAACCGCAATGGGATGCCGGGAGGGGGAGCTATTCCCCTCTGGTTTTTCTGTTTGAGAAGGTGTAGTTCCGGGCGGTGTGATGCGAACATGGTGTTCTTTGTTTTCCCCATGACCGTCTTTTAAACTCCTTCAGGCTGATCAAATGATTATCTATGAAAAATTCTAAATTTTATGCCATTGCCCTTACTTTTGTTGCCACACTGGGCGGACTGTTGTTTGGGTACGATACCGCTGTAATTTCAGGTGCCGAGAAATCCATTCAGGCTTATTTGGTGGAGAGTCAGGGCCTGAGCTCACTCATCCACGGGCTGACCACCTCCAGTGCGCTCATTGGTTGCATTGTTGGTGGATTGATTTCGGGGATTCTGGCTTCCCGTTTCGGAAGAAAAAATACCCTGTTGCTTGCAGCCCTATTGTTTTTTATTTCGGCGTTGGGCTCGGGTCACCCCGAATTCCTCTTTTTCACCAAAGGAGAACCCACCGTTGGCCTCCTGCTCATGTTTAACTTCTACAGGGTTATAGGTGGAATCGGCGTCGGTCTGGCTTCGGCTGTAAGTCCGATGTACATAGGAGAAATTGCTCCTGCCCATATCCGGGGGCAACTTGTTTCACTGAACCAGTTTGCCATTATTTTTGGTATGCTGGTGGTTTATTTTGTGAATTGGGGCATTGCCAACGGACAATCCATTGAATGGATCAATTCCATTGGCTGGAGGCGGATGTTTCTTTCTGAAACCATTCCTGCCGGCTTGTTTGGTATTTTACTTTTCTTTGTTCCCGAAACTCCCCGCTATTTATCCTTGACGGGCCGCTCTGAAAAGGCTCTGGAAATTCTCACCCGCATCAACGGGCCTGAAAAAGCCGGGAAAATTATGGCTGAAATTCAGGGAAGTATTCAGCACCATGCCTCACGCCGCCTGTTTTCTTTTGGCAAAAAGGTGATCATCATTGGTATTTTACTCTCCGTATTCCAGCAGTTTGTGGGAATCAATGTGGCACTGTATTATGCTCCCCGTATTTTTGAAAGTATGGGGGCAGCCAAAGATGCATCGATGATGCAGACGGTGATTATGGGACTGGTGAACGTTATTTTTACCGTTGTGGCGATATTCACCGTGGATAAATGGGGACGTAAACCATTGCTTATCGTTGGTTCAATGGGTATGGCCTTTGGAATGTTTGCCATTTCAGCCCTGGCTTTTTTGAATATTATCGGTATCGGTACACTCGTATTTATTGTGATTTACACCGCTTCGTTTATGATGTCATGGGGACCCATTACCTGGGTGCTCATTTCGGAAATTTTTCCCAATAAAATCAGGGGAAGGGCAGTTGCCATTGCAGTTGCCGCCATGTGGGCAGCCAATTATTTCATATCGTCCACTTATCCGGCCATGATGGAATTCAGCGGAGGGTTTACCTATGGATTCTACGGGCTTATGAGCGTTCTTTCCCTTCTGTTTGTTTGGAAAATGGTTCCGGAAACCAAAGGGAAAACACTGGAAGAGATGGAGGAGCTTTGGGAAAAATAGAATAGAAACCATAAAAAAAAGGGGCTGTTAAAATTTAGCCCCTTTTTCA
The DNA here is from genome assembly GCA_964436325.1 of uncultured Tangfeifania sp. Lineage (GTDB taxonomy): Bacteria > Bacteroidota > Bacteroidia > Bacteroidales > Prolixibacteraceae > Tangfeifania. Next base: position 7,658 of record CAYTDH010000059.1, on the reverse strand, counting down.
TTATGAGAACTACTTGTTGGGTTCCCAGTAACATCGTTTGGGTGAAACAATCGCTCCCTCTTTTTTTAGGGCCTTCATGGCCTTGTCTACTTCTTTTTTGTCGAGGCCTGCAGCAGATGCAATTTCACCTGTTTTGAGCGGCTTTCCCGCACCCTGAAGGGTTTGTAAAACTTTCTCTGTACTCATGCCAAAAAGTTAAGCAAAACGTTCTTCCACAATGGCCCAGTCAACAATTTTCCAGAAATCTTCGATGTATTTCGGACGGGCATTTTGTTTGTCAAGGTAATAGGCATGTTCCCAAACGTCGCAGGTCAGTAGCGGCGTTTTGCCATCGCGCATCGGATTTCCGGCATTGGGAGTCTTCACAATTTCCAGTTTTCCCGAACTGTCTTTTACAAGCCAGGCCCATCCTGAACCAAAAAGGGTAGCGGCTGCATTGGAAAATTGTTCTTTGAATTTTTCAAATGAACCAAACGCGCCATCTATTGCTTCTTTCAGTTTCCCTGCAGGCTCTTTGCTGCCTTCCGGGTTAAACTGCGAAAAATAGAACGTATGGTTCCAGACCTGGGCCCCGTTGTTGAAAATCCCCCCGTCAGCTTTTTCAATGATCTCTTCTAACGAGGCATCTTCAAAAGGAGTACCTTCCACCAGACTGTTGGTGTTATCTACATATTTCTGGTGGTGTTTCCCGTAATGAAAATCGATGGTTCTTTCACTGATAAACGGCTCCAGTGCATTTTTGTCGTAAGGTAATTTCGGTAATGTAAATGCCATAATTTTTTTGTTTAAAGTGAAACATTGTTTTGGTTTTTTTCTACCATCTTAAACAATTGTTCGTTTAAAATGATTAAATGTTCAGCTAATTTGAAATGAGTTTAAATTAATTCATGCATGGAGTAGCGCAGGTTTGTACAATTGCATTTGGTTATCTGCCGGTATTCTTTAATTTTACCATTCTCAACGGGGATATTTCGTGAATTGCTGAATGATTTTTAATATGAAATACAAATGCATTATTTTTGATAACGACGGGGTGCTTGTTGACAGTGAAGCGATTTCGAACGGTGTCATGCTCGAAATGGCGCGCTCGATGGGACTGGATATTGATTATGATTTTGCCATGGAACATTTTTCAGGTGTTTCGCTGAAAAGCACCATGGACTATATTGAGCAGGAGGCAGGGACTCCGTTGCCCGCTGATTTTGAAGAGGAATTCAGAAGGCGCACTTTTGAAGCCTTTAAAAAGGATTTGAAACCCGTGAAGGGGATTCCTGCTTTACTTGATAAAATTCAGGTGCCCTATTGTGTGGCTTCCAGCGGGCCGGTGAAAAAATTGCGATTGAGCCTGAAGGCCACCAATTTGCTGAATAAATTTGAAAACCGGATTTTCAGTTCTTATGATATTGGAAGCTGGAAACCCAGCCCCGATATTTTTTTATATGCTGCCCGGGAGATGGGGTTTGATTCCGGCGACTGCGCGGTGGTGGAGGACAGCGCTGCCGGTGTTAAAGCAGCCCGTGCAGGAGGATTTGATGTTTATGGATTTGCTACTGAAAAGAACTGGAAAACGCTGGAAAACCTGGGAGCAACTGTATTTTTTGATATGCAGGAGCTTTTACCTCTGTTGAACGGAAAAGGAAGTGACCGAAGATAGTTATCTCTTATGGGGGAGGAAATGAAAAAAAGACGAACAACCATTACCGATATTGCCCGGGAGCTGAATCTTTCCCCTTCCACGGTATCAAGGGCACTGAATAATCATCCTGCCATCAGTAAAAAGACCCGTGAATCGGTTATCGAACTGGCACGGAAACGGAATTACCAGCCCAATCTCCTGGCGCTTAATTTGCTGAAGAAACGATCCAATACCATCGGAGTTATTGTTCCCGAAATCACCAGTTACTTTTTTTCTTCCATAATCAACGGCATTCAGGATTTACTCAATCCATTGGGCGTTAATATGATAATCGGGCAATCCAATGAGTCTTACGAAGAAGAAAAATCCATTGTGCAGACTTTTACCTCGGCACGAGTCGATGGTTTCCTGGTTTCTCCATCCTCAGAGACGAAAAATTTTGATCATCTCCGGCTCTTAAGTGAAAGCAATATTCCTCTGGTTGTTTTTGATCGCGATTGCGAAGGCCTTGAGGTGGATAAAGTCTTTGTTGATGAATACAGCGGGGCTTTTCAGGCTGTGGAATACCTCATTGAAAAGGGATGCAGGAGGATTGCCCATATTGCCGGAGCGCCTACCCTTTCCACGGCAAGGCACCGGCTGCGTGCCTACAAGGCAGCTTTGGAAAAACACCACCTTCCGGTAATTCCCGGATTAATCGTTCAAAGCTCGGGATTCGCCCCCGAGCATGGGATAGAACCGACTAAAAAGCTGCTCTCCCTCGATCCACCTCCTGATGCCATTTTTACCATTAACGACGGTGTGGCCATAGGCGCTATGTATGTCATCAAAGAGGCAGGAATTGCCATTCCCGATGAGATTTCCGTGGTTGGCTTTGACGATGACCCGCATTCCTATTATTTTAAACCTTCTTTAACAACAGTGTGGCAACCTACTTACGATATGGGCATGCTGTCTGCCCGGATTTTGATGAAAAGAATCCAAACCCAGAATGACTCCTCCAGTTACAGGCTGGAAAAACTTTTCCCCGAGCTTATTATCCGCGGATCTTCAAGGTGATTTTTTTTCTGTGCGGCAGGTTTTTAAACTGTCGGAATAAAACCGTCTTTTTTCTGTTTTTTTACGATTTATGCAAAGGTTTGCATACATATTTTCATATTTTTTTTTGTTTTTCCTGCTATTAATGGGTTAAATTTAGACTCAAATTAAAAGGCTAAATAACTGTTTTTCAAATTATGCTGGTTTCAACGAGGGAAATATTCCGGAAGTGTTACGGACGTTATGGAATTGCTGCGGTGAATGTGTGGAGCATGGAACAGGTTTTGGCGTTGTTCCGGGCAGCGCAAAAAGCGAATGCTCCTGTTATTGTTCAAACAACTCCTGTAGCCAGGGAATATGCCCGTCCGGAAATGTTGCTGGCTATGATTTCGGCTGCGGCGCGGATTTATTCCGGGGTTGTATTTGCGGTTCACCTCGATCATGGAACCAGGGAACATGCCCTCGATGCCATTGATACGGGCGGGTACAATTCAGTTATGATCGATGCCTCCCATGAACCTTTTGATGACAATGTTGCCGTCACCTGGGAAATTGTTTCAAAGGCCCATTTGCGCAATATTGATGTGGAAGCCGAACTGGGAGTTTTAAGCGGGGTGGAGGATGACATCACTGTGGCTGACAAAGATAAAAAGTTCACTCAGCCTGCAGAAGTGGAGGATTTCGTTACTCAAACCGGGTGCGACAGCCTGGCCGTTGCCGTGGGAACGAGTCATGGGGCTTATAAATTTTCAGGAATGCAGGGGTTGCAGTTCAATATCCTCCGTGAAATCCAAAACCGGCTTCCCGGATTTCCTTTGGTCCTGCATGGTGGATCTGCAGTTAACCTGGAAGAAATCCGGCGGATAAACGCAGCAGGAGGTAATTTGGGCACCGGTGCCCGGGGGGTGTCGGATAAGGAACTGGTTAAAGCGATTCAATACGGGGTTTGTAAAATAAATATTGCAACCGATTCCCGCCTAATCTGGACCAGGGTGCATCGTGAATTTTTTAAAAATACACCGGAACTCTTCGATCCGGTGGTGCCGGGAAGAGCCTTTATGGATGCCTTTGAAGCCTTCAATCTTCAGAAATTTGAATTACTGAATGCCATTGGAAAAGCGAATGAATTTAAATAACCAGGAATATGATCAGAGACAAAAAATATCCGTTGTTGGCGAAACCTCAAAAAGGGTTCGGGATTTATCAAAGTGTTTTAAAAGAAGATACCGGCTGGGAGTACCTGAATTTTCAGGCCCGATTAATGAAAAGGGGAGAAAAATGGGAAGGCCATACCGGCGATAATGAGTATGCCTTTATTCTATTGGGAGGAAATTATTCGGTAAAAACCGACAAAGGGTCATGGGAAACCGTAAACGGCCGAAAAGACGTTTTCAGCGGTATTGCCCACTCTTTGTATCTTCCCCGGAATACCAGCTTTGAACTGACCCCAGAGAGCGATGTCCTCGATATTGCCTATGGCTGGTGCACCTCCGATGAGGATCATCCTGCATATTTCAAACGGCCTGAAGAGGTGGAGATTGAAATCCGTGGCGGGGATAATGCAACCCGTCAGATAAACAGCCTTCTGCAGCCCGGTTTCGATTGCCAGCGCCTGATTTCTGTGGAGGTTTATACCCCTTCAGGAAATTGGAGCTCCTTTCCGGCGCACAAACACGATAACCGACGGGTAGACGATAAAGGGAACATTCTTGAGGCTGACTTGCAGGAGACATATTTCTATAAAATTGATAAACCGCAGGGATTTGCCATTCAGCAGGTGTATAACGACGACCGTAGCCTGGATGAAATCGCTGTCGCCCGCAACAATGATGTAGTGCTGGTGCCCGAAGGCTATCATCCCGTGGTCGCTGGTCATGGTTACCATGTGTACTACCTGAACTTTTTAACCGGCAGTGATCAGTCGCTGGCCAACACCGACGACCCGGACCATAAATGGATCTATAATTCATGGAAGGGGCGCGACCCCAGGATACCCCTTGTAACAGCAGAAATGAATAATAAATAAGATTGATTATGGATAATCAGGAAAAGAAATACGATGTAATCACCTATGGCCGGTCTTCCATCGATCTCTATTCGCAAAAAGTAGGAAGCCGGTTTGAAGATATTCCGGGGTTTCATGCTTTTGTGGGAGGTTCTCCGCTGAATATCGCCGTCGGGTGCAGCAGGCTTGGTTTAAATGCCTCCCTGCTTTCGGGAGTGGGGAAAGATAAGGTCGGCGATTTTTTATTGAATTTTCTGGAAAAAGAAGGTGTTTCCACCGAGAATGTCCCCGTCATTGAAGGGGCCAGAAGTTCTGCGGTTCTTCTTGGCATTGAACCGCCCGACCGTTTCCCGCTGGTTTATTACCGGGATAACTGTGCCGATTCAAAAATCAATATTGATCATGTCCTGAAAGCCGGAATAGAAAATTCCAGAATGCTCGAAGTGTCGGGGACGGCTTTGAATATGGAACCTACCCGGAGTGCTGCATTTCTGGCTGCTGAAATCGCCCGGAGGAACAATGTTCCGGTAATGCTCGACCTCGATTTCCGGTCGGACCAGTGGGATGACATCCGGGCCTTTGGAATTACCACCCGGTCGTTTATGCGGAATACCAATATTGTCCTGGGGACCGAGGAAGAGATCCTGGCGGCCTACCTCACAGATGTTTCCCAGTTGATCATTAGTCACCAGCAGATTTCAGCACCCGAGATATCCGGAAACATTGATGAAGCCATTGATGGTATCCTGCAGCTTGGAGTCGATGCGCTTATTGTCAAAACGGGTTCCCGTGGGGCGGTCATTCATCTTCCTGATGGCACCGTTGCAGAAGTGCCCGGTTTTCCGGTTGAAGTTGTGAATATTTTGGGTGCGGGAGATGCTTTTGCTGCCGGATTTATTTATGGATACCTGAAAGGCTGGGAGCTTTACAAATGTTGCCGCATGGGGAATGCCTGCGGTGCACATGTGGTCACTCAGCTTGGATGCGCCAATTTTACTCCCTATGAGGATGAAATTCTCCATTTCATTGAATCCCGCGGGGGTTTTTAACCTGAACTATTCGGTTTAATGTTGTTTTTTCGAAATAAATGAATCAAACCATAGAATTATGAAAACAATCAAACGAACTGTTGCCCAGGCCACCGTCGAATTCCTAAAGAACCAGTTTTCCGAAAGGGATGGGAATGAGCAGCCCTTTTTTGCCGGATGCTTCGGAATTTTTGGTCATGGAAACCTTGCCGGGCTGGGACAGGCTCTCCAACAAAATCCCGATTTTCGGTATTACCTGGTGCGCAATGAGCAGGCCGCTGTTCATACCGCGGTGGGATATGCCAAAATGAAGAACAGGCTTTCGGCATTTGCCTGTACCTCTTCTATCGGACCGGGAGCTACCAATATGATCACAGCCGCAGCAGGAGCCACCGTTAACCGGATACCCGTTTTGCTGATGCCGGGAGATATTTTTGCCCGGCGGCAGGTAGCTCCTGTTCTGCAGCAACTGGAATCTGCATCTTCCCAGGATTTTTCGGTAAATGATTGTTTTAAACCGGTGTCCAAATACTGGGATCGCATTAACCGGCCCGAACAACTGATTACCTCATTGCCAGAGGTGATGCGGGTATTGACTTCACCGGCTGATACCGGAGCGGTGACCCTTTCGATGCCACAGGATGTTCAGGCAGAGGCTTATGATTTCCCCGTTGAATTGTTTGAAAAACGGGTATGGCCTATCGGACGTCCCCGGCCCGATAAAACCGCTCTGTTGCGGGCGGCAGATTGGATTCGCTCGGCACGGAAGCCCATGATCATTGCAGGTGGTGGCGTGATCTATAGTGAAGCCGAAGCGATCCTGCGTTCTTTTGTCCATAAAACGGGAATTCCGGTAGGTGAAACTTTCGCCGGAAAGGGTTCGCTTGCCTGGGACGACCCCCATAATCTGGGAGCCACCGGGGCTACCGGAACCGAAGGGGCCAATGCCATCAGCACCGAAGCCGACCTGGTGATTGGAATCGGAACCCGTTACAGTGATTTCACAACAGCCTCAAAAACAGCATTCCAAAATAAAAATGTGCGGTTTATCAATATCAATATTGCCGGGTTCGATTCCCATAAGCACAGTGCACTGGCTTTAACCGGCGATGCGCGGGTGGTGCTGGAAGAGCTCTCCGAAGAGCTCAATGCTTATTCCGTTGATAAAGACTACCGCAAAAGGGTGGCTGCCTATAATAAAAGCTGGAATGAAAAGGTTACCCGGGCCTATGAAGTGGAAGAGAATGATGTTCCCAGTCAGGCCGAAGTTATTGGTGCCGTGAATAATTTTGCCGGTCCGAAGGATGTGGCTCTTTGTGCTTCGGGAAGTGCGCCGGGGGATTTGCATAAACTCTGGCGTACCCGCGATTCAAAAGGGTTTCATCTGGAGTATGGATATTCCTGTATGGGATACGAAATATCAGGAGGACTGGGGGCCAAGATGGCCTGTCCCGACCGGGAGATTTATGTCATCCTTGGCGACGGAGGCTATCTCATGATGCCTTCCGAAATCATCACCTCCCTGCAGGAGAATTATAAGATCACCATCATATTGATCGATAATAAAGGATTTGCCAGTATTGGCGGGCTTTCGAAATCCATTGGAAGCGAAGGGTTTGGAACGAAGTATGCCTACCGGGATCCGGAATCGGGTTACCTTGAAGGAGAAGGACTGCCTGTTGATTTGGCCATGAATGCAGAGAGCCTTGGGGCAAAGGTTTTCAGGGCCTCAGACATTGCTTCGCTGAACGATGCCCTTGTCAGGGCTAAAAACGAGGAGAAAACCACGGTGATTTATATTGAAACGGTTCCCGAAAGGAAAATGGCCGGATATGGTTATGCCTGGTGGGATGTTCCGGTGGCTTCCGTTTCTGAATCGGAGGCCGTGCAAAAAGCCTACCGGGATTATTCAGAAAACAGGAAAAAACAACGCTATTTCCTTTAACCAATA
>CAYTDH010000058.1:0-15093 GCA_964436325.1 uncultured Tangfeifania sp. | reverse complement strand
TAAGCTCCATTATCGACAAGATTGATGCCCAGATTCACGGTCTGTTCTGAACGATTCTTTCAACCTCTTGCATTAATCCGGCCCAGGCATCTTCAGGTAATTTCGCTCCCATCACTTCAACGACTTTCCCTGAAACAAGGGCTGCTATCCTTCCGCCTTTTTCGAGATCATAGCCTCTGGCCATTCCATAAAAAAATCCGGCAGCATAGCTGTCTCCTGCACCTGTTGTATCCACAGAATGCGCTTCCACCGGGGCCACGCTAACCCTTTCCTGCCCCTGCTGAATGATTGAACCAGCTTTTCCGATCTTTACGATAGCAATCTCACACTGGGCAGCGATCTCCGAAACCGCCTCCATGGGCTCCTTGCCAGTATAAGCCAGGGCTTCTTCTTCATTGGCAAATACAATATCCACCTTCTCAGCAATCAAATTCTGCAAAAAGGCAAGATTGGCCTCCACCACATTGAAGCTGGAGAGATCAATAGCAACCTTTAGCCCCTCTTTCCGGGCCAAATCAACGGCAGTCTCAATAAGGGAATGATCCTGGACCAAATATCCCTCGATATATAACAGGGAATAGTTACAAAACACCTCTTCTGTAAGCTCTTCGGGCTTCAAATCAGCAGATGCCCCCAGGTAAGTAGCCATAGTCCGCTCAGAATCCCGGCTCACCAGGCTCATCACCCTGCCAGTGTCCTTTTCACTTCTGACCAGGTGAACCTGAATCTTTTTCTTTTCAAAAGCCTCCCGGAAAAGACTGCCCAGTTTATCTTCGCCGGTTTTCCCCAGATAACCACAAGCTACACCCATACTCGCAAGGGTGTAAATGGTATTGGCGGCTGAACCACCCGTGGTCATTTCCCGCTTATTGTAACGGGTGGCTTCATATATCTTTCGCGAAAGCTCAGTGTCCACCAGGGTCATGCTTCCCCTGACCAAACAAAACTCAACCAAAACTTCATCGCTCTCCAGCATGTTTATCACATCCATCAGGGCATTGCCAATCCCCAAAACAGCAAAATCTTTTTGTTCTCCGTTCACGCCTTTTTATTTATGGGTTCCTTCTTTAGATTACAAATATAAAGGAAAAAGCAGTTCTTATTCATCAGTAACACACCCCTCACTGGCAGACGCCACCGTTTGTACATATTTTTTTAACATCCCGGTAAGTTTCTTTCCGGTAGGATTATTCCAGCTTTCCCGGCGTTTGGCAATCTCTTCTTCAGTCAGATCCACCTCCAACCGGTTATTCACCGCATCGATGGTAATCCTGTCGCCATTTTTCAGCAGTCCGATCAGCCCGCCTTCACTGGCCTCGGGAGTAATATGCCCCACCACAAAACCGTGGGACCCACCGGAAAAGCGGCCGTCGGTAATCAGGGCCACATCTTTACCGAGACCGGCACCAATCACCGCACTGGTAGGTTTGAGCATTTCGGGCATACCGGGTGCCCCTTTGGGTCCTGAATAGCGGATAACGATCACTTCTCCTTTCTGAACCTCCGATTTGATCCCCTTAATGGCCAGGAACTCATCATCGTAAACACGGGCCGGCCCGGTAAACGATTCTCCTTCTTTACCCGTAATTTTGGCAACAGCTCCCCCTTCGGCAAGGTTACCATACAATATTTGAATATGTCCGTTTTTCTTAAATGGGTTGTCTACCGGCCTGATAATTTGTTGGTTTTTATCCAGATCGGGAACATTTTCGAGGTTCTCCGCCATTGTTTTCCCGGTTACAGTGAGGCCATCGCCAGTAAGAAAACCCTCTTTCAGCAAAAACTTCATCACCGCAGGAGTTCCTCCTTTATCATGCAGGTCCTCCATCAGGTACTTCCCGCTGGGCTTCAGGTCGGCTAAAAAAGGAGTTTTATTGCTGATACGCTGAAAATCATCCACCGTAAGGGGTACTCCCACTGCCTTAGCCATGGCAATAAGGTGGATTACAGCATTGGTGGAGCCTCCCAGGGCCATAATGAGGGTGATGGCATTCTCAAAGGCCTCCCGGGTCATGATATCCCGGGGTTTAATATCCTTTTGCATCAGATATTTGATAGCCTTCCCTATCGTTTTGGTTTCCAAACCTTTCTCCTTGCTTAAAGCCGGATTGGAGGAAGAATAGGGAAGACTCATGCCCATGCACTCAATGGCGGAAGACATGGTATTAGCGGTATACATCCCGCCACAAGCACCGGCTCCCGGAATACAATTTTGAATGATGCCCTTGTAATCCTCATCCCCGATATTACCCCTCATACGCTCTCCATAAGCCTCAAAGGCCGAAACAATATTCAGGTCCCTGCCTTTCCAGCGTCCTTTCTTTACGGTTCCTCCGTAAAGCAGTATGGAAGGCCGGTTCAAACGCCCGAGAGCAATCATTGCACCCGGCATATTTTTATCACAACCCACAATGGGAATTACGGCATCATAGAACTGCGCACTAACCACTGTTTCAATGGAATCCGCTATGATCTCGCGGGAGGGAAGGGAATATTTCATGCCTTCGGTCCCGTTGGTAATGCCATCGCTAACTCCTATGGTATGGAAAATAAGTCCATACAATCCGCTTTGCTCATCCACACCTCTTTTTACGGCATCGGCAAGTCCGTTGAGATGCATATTGCAGGGATTCCCCTGAAAACCGGTGCTCACAATCCCTACCTGTCCCTTTTTGAGGTCATTTTCATCCATCCCAATGGCATAGAGCATGGCCTGCGAGGCGGGCAAACTCTCGTCCTGCGTTATTTTTTCACTGTACTGATTTAATTTCTTATCCATAGCACTTTCCTGAATGATTTAGCGTAATAAATTTATCTCCTTTTAGTAACATATCCTCAAGATTTTTGTTTTCAAAATCGTTCCGGATACCCTTCTCCCGAAAAATAACCTTTTATCAATTCAAACAAAACTTGACTTTTGGAACAAAAATGTTACCTTTGACATAAGGTTTACCCCCCATGAAATTTAATGAACTTTATAAGCTATTGGAGAGAAACGGTTGGTATATTGAACGTACAAAAAAGCACCATATTTACGTACACCCAACCAAAAAAGAGAAAATTCCGGTAGGAAAACATAGCTCCCGGGAAGTGCCAAAGGGTACGCTTAACTCCATATTAACCAAGACAGGAATAAAAAAGAAAGAATCATGAAAAAAATATTATGTGTCATTGAAAAAGGAAGTGATGGTCTTTACAGTGTTTATTCAATCAATAGTAAATTCACATTACTGAATGGGCAGGGGGAAACCGTTGATCTGGCCATTTCAGACATGAAAGAAGCATTACAAGAAGTGATTGAAGCTTTTCGTGAGAATGGAGAAGAGGTCCCGGCTGAGCTAAGCGGAAGAATTGAATTTGAATTCAAATACGATGTAGCCAGTCTTTTTAACCATTTCAATGAAATTAACCTGAGTCGTTTTGCCCGGAAAAACGGCATGAATGCATCCTTGCTCCGGAAATACAAAAACGGGTTGGCCTTTGCTTCTGAAAAACAATGCCGGAAAATTGAAAACGGGTTACACCAACTAGGGAAATCGCTCAACGCTGCCCGGCTTTAACCTGCAATTTTGAATTGAATACTTAAATCGGGTCTAAAACCCTGAATAAAATCCACAATAATCATTATGAATCAAAAAGAGGGCTCCAACATATTTTTAAATTCAGCTATTGCCGGTGACTATGACGCGTATTACCAGAGCGAGGCAGGGAAGACCATTGACAAAATAGAGCAGGAGATCCTTTTGCCCCATCTCCGGGGTTTGCCGGGACGGGCCTTGCTGGAACTGGGCTGCGGCACAGGGCACTGGACCCGGTTTCTTGCCGGTCTGGGATTTAAAGTTACAGCCATTGATGAATCGGAGGCCATGCTGGAAATGGCTGTTAAAAAAAACATCCCGCATGTTTCATTCCGGAAAGCCGATGCCTTGCATCTCCCTTTTGAGGCAAACAGTTTCCCGGTGGTTGTTGCCATCACCATGCTCGAATTTGTTGAAGCACCTGAGAAAGTGATGGATGAAATTGACCGCGTCCTCCAGCCGGGAGGAACGGTTGTTCTGGGATGCCTTAATTCCCGGTCGGAACTGGGAAAAACCAAAAACAGCGATCCTGTATTTCAGCACGGCCGGTTTTTTACACCGGAAGAAATTAAAATTATTCTCTCCCGCTTCGGAGAGCCCCGCCTCTCTTCCGGGGTCCATTTTTCGCCCGGTTTTGAAATTCTGGACGGCACCGAACGCGAGAAGGAGGTATCCCCGGCATTTATTGCCGCATCAGTTAAAAAATAAACAAAAAGGATATGGAAATAACCGTTGAGATCAGTTACTATCCGTTAAAAAAAAGTAAACAGGAATCTCAAATTACTTGCAAGGAGAAGGGAAAAAATTTCTGGTCTTTAATCAAATCCACAGGCGGGCGAACAAGCCCCCACCGAGAAGTCAAACAATAAACACAAAACACAAAACCACCAACCAGATTCCCAGAAAGAGGAGCTAGAGAGAGCTTTTCATTCTCCTAATTGCAAAGGTTTATAAATTTACTTAAATTTGAAGGCACTTAAATACTTCGTATAAAAACAATAATGGATAGAAACGAATACATATCCAAAATAGTAGAAAGAATAAAAGAAGAACAGCCCGAAAAAATTATTCTTTTCGGTTCATATGCTTATGGTAGACCGGATAACGAAAGTGATATTGATCTGTTTGTTATTAAAAATATCTCAGCAAATGAAATTAGAGATTTTAGACTTAACCTGAAACTAAAATTATGGGACCTTGTGAAAAAATGGAACATTCCGGTTGATATCATTGTCGATAACCAGGAACGAATGAACCAAAGAATCAATGATGGTGATATGTTCTATAAAGAAATTTTATCTAAGGGAAATGTAATTTATGCCTAATAAAAAGCTTGCTTCCGAATGGTTCAGATTTGCTGAAAAAAACCTCGAAACAGCACTCCTTTTATTTAAAGAAGAACATTATACCGATGTTATTGCAATTGATATTCAGCAAGCTGTTGAAAAAGCATTAAAGGCGGTTTACGCATACAACGGTGATAAAATTCCACGAACACATTCGCTGGAAATACTATACAATTATACTGAGAGCGATATAAACCTGAAGGATATTAAGAAAAAAGATTTGCTAATAATTAGTGATTACTATTAATCCGAAAGGTATCCAGGCCCAAGATATTTTATGCCCGACAGAAACGAGATTACTCATTCCTTAAATGTGGCACAGGTTATTCTTAATCGCGTACATCAGTTTATTGAACAGACGGAGAAATAGGATTAAAAAGTCAACCGACAAGGTTTTAAAACTCTAACCAACGAATTACACAAATTCAGTCCCCACCCAATTTTTTTGGGTAGGAACTCGAAATGACACCAGAGTGCGAATTCACTATTGTATTAATTTTGAGTCACTTGAAAGTCTACCCTCCTGTAAAAAACAGAAATCAATAAATTCGATCAATTCTTTGCCCCTTAACGTCTTCGCGGTTCATTCCCCATTTGCCGGCAGGCAAAACCATCATAAAAAATCATACCCATCATCAACATCTTCATTTGATAATTCAATTTGGACGCAAAATTTTGCGTCCCTACAACAATTTTTTCCTTAAAAAATCATCCTCATCATTAAAACCTGCCTCTCAATTCCACAATTTGTCAATTTATCAATTTGTCAATTTATCAATTTATCAATTTGTCAATTTGTCAATTTATCAATTTGCCAATTTCAATCCCACTTTACAAATCCGTATTCTCCTTAATAAACTCCCGGTATTTTTGGACATATTCCCGTGGTGGGGTATGCCATTCATGCACCCGTGTTACGCCGTAAAGTTCACACACATTAAGAAATTCAGCCAGGGTTTCTTCAATTACGGGTCGCACAACCCGTTTATCCTCTTCCATCATAACGGCTCCGCGCGGGCCGTCGACTTCCCTTTTGGCAATATCGAGCACGGCATAATCGATTTGGTTTTTAACGGTTCTCACCCGAAAAACAAGGTCGGGATCATCGGCCACAGCTTCCATTCCCTTTTCAAACAGGTCGTAATAGGTTTCAATCAGCTCTTCTGTAAGAAACGTTTCACGGTTATCCCATGGCGACCCGAAAATATTGAGTGTTCCCCCGTTTTCTTCAAGGGCGTCATGCATAGTGTCAATGTATTCCCGGATATATTTCCCGGCAGCACCGTAATACCCGTTTAAAAAATCATCGATGATGGGATCAACATCCTGGTAAGGGTCCCAGAGCAGTTTGGAAAGCAGGTAAGCTTTTAGCTCGGAGAACTCACCCCCTACATCTCGGTTTGCTTGTTCAAACATGGCCACAACGCCATTCTGATTGAGGTATTGCAGATTGGGCTGAAGTGTCCGGAGGTTAGGGAAAGGAGCCAGCAGGTTGGCAAACTGGATGACATAATCCCAGAGGATGATATTGTCGTGAATACGGGCCCAGGCCTCGAGGTCGCTGCTGAAAGCGGAATCTCCCTGCTCAATGGGAATATGACGCGGACTGCCGATATTGCACAGCATGATATTCACGTTCTTCTCCGGGCGGAGGTCTTTGGGCGGACGGGTAGAATACCAGTAGGAAAGCGTTGAAATGGTTTTATCGGGAAACCGGCGGGCCACCTCATTCACAAACGGAAGGATAGTCCCCATGGGAGAACCCTGTTCATCATAGGCTTCCTGGCATGCCGGACAGGTACAATACTCAGCATTATCCATCTGGCTCACCGACCAGTAATGCGGGTCGGGATTCTTCTCAATGAATTGGGCCAGACTTTCACTCACCACATCCACGACATCCACATTGGAGAAACAGACATCGCTGCGGTTTTCATGAAAAATATGCCCTGTACGCTTCCCTTTTCGCATGCTGTAAAACTCAGGATTGGCAGCGGCAAATTTCTCCGACGGGACAAGGCTTCCCATGGTATGGCACCATGACCCCCAGTCCGACTCCGTTCCCAGATACCCATGACTGTCAATCCCATGCCATTCCTGATACGACTGGTTAAATGCATCCCGGTAATAGACCTCCCGGTATTTAAAAACCGGAATCTCCTCATCCGAAATATCCTTTACGGTTATGGAATTGAGGCGCGGAATATGAGCCACCTTTGAGGTATATTTCCGGCACCCCAGATGATTTTCAAGGAAGCCGTAAACCCCATAGAGTGTCCCCTTTTCAGACCCTCCGGCAATAATCAAATGCCTGTTTCGCGTTTGAATGACATACCCGTCCTCCTCCAGCTTTTCAAAATCTATGGAAGCGGTTTCCTTCCGGTCCACACGCCCTAACTGAATATCGTTCTTCTTTGCCGGTAAGGCATCGGAAACAATTTCCAGCTCAGCTCCTGATATTTTTTTCAGGTATTTTTGCAACACCTTTGCCGAATACCGTTCGGTTTCTGAAGGTTCTGAAGGAATGATAATCCGCGAAACTGCCTTTGAATTCCGGGCTATTCTGACCTCGTCTTTTCCGGTGCAACCACCCAGAAAGAGCGCTGCTGCCAGAAAGATGAAAAATAGTTTTTGCATTTTGTTCTCGTTTTAAAATGGTTAAGTTGAAACAAATTTATCCGTTTTTTTCAACTTAACCACTATAATCTTAATAACTATGGGAATCTGTTGGATTTTTTTGACCTGGCTACCGCGCGATTGCATCGCGTGGTACTACTTGGCATCCGCACTTCTAGAAATCAAATAGACAGGGCTGATTAAAATACATAGGGCAAAAATTTCCATACCCTTATTTTGTTGGCAATAATGTAAACTGTTTTTACATGCCACGCGATGCAATCGCGCGGCAGCGGGGGACAAAGCATTTAAGGATATGAGCAGGCATGGTGAAAATCAGTTACTTCTTGACGATGTTTTTGAAGACGAAAATCCGGAAAAATAAGGTAAGAACAAAACCAAGGCATTAACCGTTTTGAAAGGGGGGAGAGAATAGCATTAACATTCAAAAGCAAAAGATATGATTTCATCATTCACAATAGTATTATTCATTTCAATCTTTCAAAGCATGGTACTTTTTGATTTTTCTTCAGATGAGAGCCAGACTGGCTGGACCATTGTAAACGACAATGTGATGGGGGGGAGGTCACGGAGCAGTTTTTCAATCAGTGATCAGGGGACGAGTATTTTCAAAGGAACCATTTCGCTGGAAAACAACGGAGGTTTTTGCTCTGTCCGGCACGGACTAGATGCCGTTCCGGTTCAACCAGCTGAAAAATTCGTCATACGCCTAAAGGGCGATGGAAAAAAGTACCAGTTCAGGCTCAAAGCGAAAAGGAGCGATTACCATTCCTATATTGCCTGGTTCGAAACAACGGGGGAATGGGAGACCATTGAAATTCCAATGAAAGACATGTTCCCCCGCTTCAGGGGCCGGAACCTGGATATGCCCAACTTTTCGGGAGAATCGATCGATGAAATCGGAATCCTGATCGGAAACAAGAAAGCGGAATCCTTCAACCTGGAGATTGACAAAATTAGTTTGAAATGATAATTTATATTTGTTTTCACTGACGTTCTCTGGTATCATTGGCATTTACTCATTATGGCCAATAAATATTAGGTAGGGACTACCAATGACAGAATTTTATAAATTATTCACAGACAAAGCAATAATAAAACCGCATTCTGTGTCATTTCGACGACGAAGGAGGAGAAATCTGTTGAAATTTGGAGAGATTACTCGCCGCTATGCTTTCCTGCCAATGACAGATTTTAATTTCTCCTCTCATTGGAAGTAAAAACAGACACTTCCCCCTTTGGGCAAACTTTGTGAATCCTTCGGTCACTTTGTGTTTAAAATAAAGGAACTCAGCATGTGGCTAAAGCCGGTTCTCTCTGGCTTTCAGATCCGTTGGATAAATCCAACGGCAATAATCACCCTGGCTACCGCGCGATTGCATCGCGTGGTACTACTTGGCATCCGCACTTCTAAAAATCAAATAGACAGGGCTGATTAAAATACATATGGCAAAAATTTCCATACCCTTATTTTGTTGGCAATCATGTAAACTGTTCTCAAATGCCACGCGATGCAATCGCGCGGCAGCGGGGCGAGCACCCTGGGGGATTATAGGGGGCTAAAAAAATCAAAAATTAAGATTGACCATTCTTTTTCAATTTGTCAATTTAACAATTTCCCAATTTGTCAATTTGTCCTTTCTGTGTTCAATCCTGCTTATCAGGTATGGGCATTCCCTCAATCCAGGGAGCGCCGGCATCAGATAGCTTTTGAAGCATTTGCGGAATTTCCCTGTTTTGAAGTTGCTCCAGTTCATTTTTAATCACCACAAACTCTTCAGCAGCAATGTCCAGACTTTCCCGGTGAGTTTGAGTAGGTCCGTAGGTAGAATTGGCTGTCCCCAGAGCCACAAGAGATACCCTTGTCCGGATATCCGGCGGGTTCTTCTCGCCCACTTCATTTTTCGAACTGCTTCCGTTCAGTTCAGTTCTGATCTCAATTAATTCCATTCTTAAGGCATGAAGTTCAGCGTCCAGCGCTCCCGGTTCAAACGATGCATTTTTCAGGGAAGATTCCATCAGGTTAAGTGTCTTGAAGGCCTCCTGAAGGCTTGCAGAAAGGGCTCCGATGGCCCGTTGCATTTCGCTTACATCTTTCCAGAAAGCCACCACTTCGTTTTTCGGAGCTCCTTCCAGGGCTCCTTCACGCAAGGGCTTCACATTAATGGTTTCAGGACCAGCAAGGAAAATCACTTCACCATCCACTTCTTTGGAGAGGGTAACCTGGTATTGTCCCGGCATAACGAGCATTCCCTCCCTTTCCGCATCGGGTGAGTCCTCATCCAGCGGCTGAACCGACGGATACCGCAAATCCCAGGCAATCCGATGAAAGCCGCTTTTGACAGGAGCCTTTAACTTCCGGATGACATTATCCTGCATATCCTTTATGGTAAGCCAAAGTGCGGGTTTCTCCTGATGCTTTTCTTTGTCCAGCTCTTCCCAACCGGGAAAAGGAACCGGGGCATCCTCATTTTGCAGTTGTTTTTCCTTTTCCTGGCGAACTTCTTTCAGGGTTTTCAACTCCTCCTTAAGGTAGAAGGTAATAACGGCGCCAAAAGGCGGATTCTCAGCAACATACATTCCGGCTCCCTGCGATCCTTTCTTGCTACCTCCGAAAATTCCTTTGGGAATGTACCACCAGGCATCCCTGACCGGAAAAAGGGAAGCCTCGTTCTCCAGTTGCTCGCGGGAAACATCCCGGAGGGGGGTATAATCATCCAGGATAAAAAATCCCCTTCCAAAGGAAGCTCCGATAAGGTCATTTTCCCTTTTCTGAATGGCAAGGTCACGGAAAGAGATGGTCGGGGCCTTGCCGGTAATTTTGACCCATTTTACACCGCCGTCAACGGTAAAGTAAATGCCAAATTCTGTTGCAGCAAACAGCAAATCCGGGTCCTCGTGATCCTGGACAATCCTCCAGACCAAGGTCCGGTCGGGAATATTGGATGCAATAGATTCCCAGGTTTTCCCCTTGTCGGTACTTTTTACCAGGTAAGGCTTAAAGTCGCCGAATTTATGATTATCGAGCGCAACATACACCGTGTTTTCATCGAACAAATCGGCTTTGATGTCATTCACAAACGCTGTTGCCGGTACTCCGGGAATGGAAGAGACCTCAATTTTCCGCCAGCTTTCCCCTCCGTTTTCGGTCACCTGAATGAGGCCGTCATCGGTTCCTGCATAGATTAACCCGGCTTTTTGTGGGGACTCACTCAGCGATGTGATGGTATTGTAATTGCTCATGGCAAACAAATCCCATGGCGAATCCCAGCTTTGCTGTTTCCCCATAACGGGAAGGGTTATCCGTTCCTGGTTTTTGGTCAGATCTCCGGAGATAGCCGTCCAGGAGTCACCGCGGTTTTCTGATTTCCAGACACGCTGGGATGCAAAAAGCAGGGTGGTTGGGTTGTGGGGGCTGACCAATATAGGTGCGTCCCAGTTAAACCTTTCTGGCGGTTCATCTTTACCTGGCTGTGGCTGAATATGCACGATCTCGCCTGTTTTCCGGTCGACCCTCACCAGGTTTCCCTGTTGCCATTCGGCATACATAATATCCGGATTGCCGGGTTCGGTAGCCGGCTGATGACCGTCGGCAAACAATACCACTTCCCAGTCGGCATTTCGAATGCCGGTGGAATTATCGGTCCTCGAGGGCCCTCCCTGGGTATTGTTGTCCTGGGTGCCTCCATAAACGTTATAAAAAGGCTCTTCATCGTCTACGGCCACTTTATAGAACTGTGTCACGGGCAAATTATCAATAAACCTCCAGTTTTCAGCAAGGTCAAAACTTTCATACAGTCCTCCGTCCGTACCAATGAGCAGGTAATCGGGGTCGTCTTCACGAAAAGCGATGGCATGGTTATCGGAATGTTTATGCTCCTCTTTCAGACGCCTGAAGGTCTTTCCGCCATCATCCGAGACCTGTATCCGCACATCACACAAGTAAAGGCGATCAAAAGCAAAGGGGGATGCGTACAACTCCTGGTAATAATGGGGGCCTGTTCCACCAGAGACGGCTTCCGACATCTTTTGCCACGAAGCGCCCCTGTCGGCCGACCGGAAGACACCGCCTGTCCTTCTGTCTAATTCAATGGCCGCATAAACAACATCCGGATTCTGGGGTGAAATGGCCAGTCCGATCTTCCCCATATTCCCTTTGGGCAGACCTTTTTCAAGCTTTTGCCAGGTATTTCCACCGTCCACCGATTTATAGATGGCTGTTTTTGGTCCTCCTCCCATGTAAACAGCCACGTTGCGGTGATGCTGCCAGGTAGCGGCATAAAGCACATCCGGATTGCGGGGGTCGATCACGATATCGGTGGCTCCGGTATATTCCTCATCGCCCAACACCTTCTCCCAGCTTTCTCCCCCGTCGGTGGTTTTAAATACACCCCGCTCTCCTCCGGGCGACCAGAGCGGCCCCTGGGCAGAAACCCATAAAATGTCCGAACTGTCGGGATGAATGATGATCCTGGAGATGTGTTCCGTATTTTTCAACCCCATGTTTTTCCAGGTAGTGCCTCCGTCTTCACTTTTATAGATTCCATCGCCATACCCCACATGGCGGCCACCGACATCTTCGCCGGTACCCACCCAAATCACATGGGGATTTTGCGCATCAATCGTTACGCAACCAATGGAATACGATCCCTGTCCATCGAATACCGATTTCCAGGTAACCCCGGCATTGGTGGTTTTCCAAACTCCTCCGGACCCCACAGCAACAACCCATACATTGTCATCTTCCGGATGGATGGCAATATCTGAAATACGTCCCGACATAAATGCAGGGCCGATGTTTCTCAATTGAAAAGCGGCAAAAGTGGAATCTTTCAGCCTGTCTCCTTCAGGGGGCGTATTTGAATTTCCCTGATTAGTGAAAAAGGCAATGGCAATAAACAGCAAGGAAAGGACAATGGCACTCTTTTTCATGATGAAACTGGTATTTTAGGATTGATAAATAACATCTTGATTTCAAAGAATACCCCAAATATATCAAAAATGCCCCATGAAAAAAACAGGAAAGATCCCTCCGGATGCCGGACATAATTTCAAAAAAAATACAATGCGCGTTATCTCCTTTTACAAATACGGACAGGGCAATCGCTATTACGAAGGGAATACCGTTTCGGATTTTAACCTCATCTAACAGTATATACCTCGCTCTACCTCTCCAGGCACTTAAAGGCGGCCTGGCTCAAAGACAACTGGACCGCCATCATTCAATTAAGAAACGAGGTGCGCGGAAGGGATCAAATGGATGGAAAAGCCAAACCATCTTCGGGCAGCACCTTTTTTTTTATCGCTCCCCAGATGAATTATGTTCTCCAGGATAACTGGTACCTCTCGGCGATGATAGACATCCCGGTTTACCAACAATTCAACGGAACCCAGCTTGGAGCAGGAGCCGGGTTCACCTTGATCGTTTCAAGAACCTTCAGACTCTGAACCACCGAATTTTTAAAGAAAAGGACACGGATAAATATGCCTGACGGCAAAAAGAGGTTTAACCACGAATTTCACGAATGGGCACGAATGAACCTGCCTGGCGGCAAATGGTTTTTTTCAAAGATGAACACAGGTTATGACCTGAAAAATGATCCACAGATTCACACAGATGCCACACAGATAATCAGGAGAAACGACAAAATTCCATTCCTTCCCCTCAGTTTAATCCGGCCAGGACTTGTCATTTTATTATTATCGCTGAGGCAAATGACACCGGAGGGGTCCAGGGCAAACGTAGATGGGTGTTTCAAAGATCGATAAAATACAATTTGAAAGCAAATCACAACTGTATGGAAACTTGCAACCGAAAAGAAATTGAGGTTGCATTTGGTGCAAATAATAAAATAAGGGTGCTCAATATTGCCGACAAATTCAAAGCTTTTGACTCTGACTTGATAATGGAACTACTGATGAAACTTTAGTATATATCCTGCTTTTGCGATAATTTTTAGATAAAAAAAATACCCACCATGCAGGCCCGGCACGGTGGGTATAGTGTAATAATAAAACAAGCGGGCCTATTCAATTTTTTCGGCAGCCATAGCAATGCGCCCGGCCAAATCCATCAGCCCGGCTTTTAGCTGCTTTTTTTCATCGGCTGTAAAACCAATTTCTTTACCGTGGTTGTTTCTACCGTTCATTTTTTGGAAAAACCAGCCCGCACTTTTCCCAAAATACCTTTTTGACACCTTGCTCCAGGTCACATCTAAAATAATATCGTACAGCTGACTTTTCATTGTTCCTTCTTTTGTTTTTGAAATTGTTTCCATATTTTTTTGTTTTATGCCCCCGCCAGTTGACGGGGGCGTGGTTTTTAATCTTCCAGTAACATTTCAAATAGCTCCCTCACATAAACTTAAAGTTCGGTACTCGGGTTGTGCTTTATTTTTTTTAAGTTCCTGATTGCTTCAATCAACTCCTTTTCTTTTTCTGTTAGTTTCATAACCTGATGCTTTATTATTACCCCACTAAGATAGGTAAAAATATTTTTACCAATTTAATTGTTTCTTTAATCGTTTTTAACGCACTGTCACCATCTATCCTTCCGTTTTTTTGTCCTTTTGCCAAAACCTCTCGCATGCTATATTGCAGCTAAACAAACTGCAATGGCTCGTAACGAAAAAGCAAAAGCAACCATATACCTCGATGGCAAACAGGCGGAAGCTGCGCTCGATGGTCTGCGGAAAAAATCAAAAGAACTTGAAAAAGCTTTGATGGCAGCCGAAAAGGCCGGGGATATGGAAGCGGCTAAAAAAATCAGGAAAGAATTAAAAGGTGTTGATAGCGCCATTAATTCATCGAAGAAAGAAATTTACGATTATAAAAAGGTGCTCGACAATCTTTCCGGTGTTTCAAAGATCGATAAAATACAATTTGAAAGCAAATCACAACTTTCAGGTGGTTACATTACTACCAATGACAGATTTTCAAAAATAACTCATTATGTGGGTATAGACGCTGACAGGTCAAAGACCCTGTCAGGTCAGCAACCATCAACGGAACGGGGACTTGACAGGGTCCGCAGGACCTGTCAACGTCGGTGGAAGTAATTACAAATGAATAAATTACGAATAAATTTGCCTGACGGCAAATTGGCTTGGCCACGAATTGTACGAATGAACACGAATGAAATGAATTACGAATTACGAATGGATTTGCCTGGCGGCAAATGAAGAGTATTTAAAAATTCCGTAAACGGGAATCCCTAAGGGTGCGGACCATGAAATGATTCATGCCTTTCGTTATGCTTTTGCTTTTTGCAGGCGTCCTGCTGGTTTTTTCCGGGCGCCTGTTGTTTTTTTTATAAATCCTGTTGCTTTTTTTTAAAATCTGTCAAGATTTTTTGTTTCGGAGTAGCTATTTTACATATTCCTGTTGACTTTTTCCCCTTTCCGGCAGGGTTGGGAGTCATCCTGTTGATCTGGGAGCATCCGGGTGTTGAAGATGTTGAATTCCTGTTGGATTTTTGGACGTCCAGTTAAACAAGTTCATTCTCCAGTACCTCTGGTTGGTCTTCCAGTTAA
>CAYTDH010000057.1:12455-15098 GCA_964436325.1 uncultured Tangfeifania sp. | reverse complement strand
TGAAAGCCCATTCCCGAAAGAGTGGTGCAAACCTTGTGAACCCGGTTATCAGAAACCAAATCATTGGTTACCGAAACAACAATGCGTTTTTTGGTTCGAGCCTTCAATGGTTGTTCATTTTTACACATTAAACGGTAAAAGTGAAAAAAAATTCTGAGCTCTCTAACCTGAACTATTCATAAATTTGAAATAAGATGAAAAAAGTTCGGGTTAAATACCGAGCCGAAAAAATAAACCCCTGCACCCTTTATTTGTTTTGATATTAAAAGGGACTTAAATTGATTGACCTTTAATTATGGGACATGCACATGAACACACCCATGGAAATACTCATGGAAGGGCCTTTGCTCTGGGCATCGGACTCAACATTGCCTTTGTAATCATTGAAGTGATCTATGGCCTGGCCGCCAATTCATCGGCTCTGCTTGCCGATGCAGGCCATAATGCCAGTGATGTACTGGGTCTTGCTTTTGCCTGGACTGCTGCCTGGCTGGCAACCATTAAACCAAGAGGAAAATATACCTATGGACTGCGAAAAACAACCATCCTCGTTTCAATATTAAATGCCCTGCTCCTCTTTGGAGCCGTCGTTGCCATTGGCTGGGATGCGGTCGGAAAACTTCAAAACCCCCAATCCGTGGGAGGCCAAAAAATCATGATTGTAGCCGGAATAGGAGTGGTCATCAATACGTTCACTGCCCTGCTCTTTATTAAAGGCCAAAAAAATGACCTCAACATCAGAGGAGCTTTTCTCCACATGGCAGCCGATGCCGGAGTGTCCCTCGGTGTAGTCGTGGCCGGATTGCTGATTCATTTAACAGGACTGAACTGGATTGACCCGGCAATGAGTTTCATTATCATTGCCGTTATTTTGTGGGGTACCTGGCGCTTGTTTTCCGATTCGGTGAATCTGGCACTCGATGCCGTACCCAAAAATATTGATGTGGAAAAAGTACGCCGTTTTATCCTCTCCCGTGAAGGTGTGGAAAACCTGCATGACCTGCATATCTGGGCCATGAGTACAACACAGATTGCCCTTACAGCCCATCTTGTAATGCCGGAAGGAAATGACGACCGCTTTTTAACAAAATTGCAAAGACTTCTTAAAAAGGAGTTCGGCATCCAGCATACCACCTTTCAGATTGAAAACCACAACATGGAACAGGAATGCGAAACAGAATGCTAAATAACTTCATCAGTCCCGACTTCATCAATCCCATAAACCTGATCTGAAAAATCCCCAAATATTGGGATTTTTTATATCCCCGCCAACGCCTACTTTTGCTTCAAGTTTTTTTAATGAATCTAAATAAAAATAACATGAAGCGTAATTTATTTCTAATTATACTCCTCTGTATCCCCGGCATAATGAATGCACAACAAGACCTCCCTTCAAAGGAAAATGTCTACCTGAATGTAGCCGAGCGGTTGCTGCAAACCGACGGGAACCTGAAAATCGGCGGATACGGTGGAGTCCATTACAATCAGCCGGTAAATGGAGAAATTCGTCAAAACGGAAAAATGGACGTACACCGTTTCATCATGCTGCTGGGATATAGCTTTGGGAACAACACCCAGTTTATTTCCGAAATTGAGTTTGAACATGTGAAAGAGGTATATATTGAACAGGCCTTTTTCCAACACAAAATAACTCCCTCTGTTAATTTCAGAGCAGGACTTATGCTTACGCCCATGGGTATTGTCAACGAATACCACGAGCCGAACCTGTTCAGGGGGGTGGAACGCCCGTTCATCGACAAATACATTACCCCAACCACATGGCGGGAAATTGGCGCCGGTTTTATGGGCTATATCCTTCCGGCATCGCTGAAATACCAGGCTTACCTTATGAATGGGTTCAAAAGTTACGACAATGGTGCTTTACTGAGTGGCTCAGGACTGCGCAGCGGCCGACAAAAAGGGGCGGAAGCGATCTTCCGGTCTCCCAATTTTGCCGGAAAAGTGGAATACTTCGGTATTCGTGGCTTGAACGTTGGCTTCTCATTCTATGCGGGAAAAACGGAAAGTTCACTGAATGACGGCATCAGCAAAAATGATGCTTCCGCTCTGGCGGCAGCAGATTCTTCAGTAGTAAATCTGGCCATGACAGGCCTCGATGCACGCTATTCCATAAAGGGGTTTCAGCTTACGGGACAATTCTACTACGCCTCTCTCGGCAATACCGAAGCCTACAACCAATTTACAGCCGGACCAGACGGGACTCCAAACGACCTGGGCAGTTCACTGACAGGATATTATTTGGAAGCAGGGTACAATGTATTCAGGAATGCCGGCAACATCCAATCCTCACTGATGCCGTTTGCACGCTACGAATCGTGGAATACGCAAAATTCAATGGAAGGAAACCGGAACCCTGATCCTTCCTACCATAAAAAAGCCATTACCTGCGGACTGGAATGGGAAATGGCACGGGGGGCACTGTTGAAAGCCGATATGCAATTCCTGAAAGCAAAGCCCGATAATGAATTCACAAAAATGTTCAACGCCGGCGTCGGAATCATGTTCTGAAAAAATACCTTATGAATACCTTAATATCCATCATCCTCATGCTTTTTTTTACGGCAAATCAGGGCCAGAAAACTCACAGCGACCTGCCCCGCCGTGTTTCAAAAACGCTTGAGA
>CAYTDH010000057.1:0-12355 GCA_964436325.1 uncultured Tangfeifania sp. | reverse complement strand
ACGCTGATCTGAAAATCAAAAAAATACGGATACACAATTACCAGGCAAGCCACGGTCATGAAATAACATCCCGCGGCTGGCTGAAGCAGTTTGTGGGATTCGGCGGTCACAAATCGCTCCGGGTGGGAAAAGAGATCGACTCCCTCACCGGAGCTACAGTTTCGGTTTATGCCATTGCCAACGATGTGCAAAGCAAAACAGAAATCCTGCATCAATTGCTGAAAAATCCTGCTGATTAAACCGTAAATTGGTCTATTCCGCTCGTTTCGGCTTTCCGATCCACTTTTTTTACCAGGCCCTGCAATACTTTACCAGGACCAATTTCAGTAAAAGAGACAGCACCATCGGCAATCATTTGCTGAACGGTCTGGGTCCAAAGCACCGGAGCAGTCAACTGGGCAATCAGGTTTTCCCTGATCTCAGCAGGATCGGTCACAGGACGGGCATTTACATTCTGGTAGACCGGACAAACAGGCTCCTTAAAGGAAACCGATTCAATAGCTGAGGCCAGCTCTTCACGGGCCGGTTCCATGAAAGGAGAGTGAAATGCTCCCCCCACAGGTAGTTTCAGCGCCCGCCGGGCCCCTTTCTCTTTAAGGATTTCACAGGCTTTGTCGATCCCCTCCATTGAGCCGGAAATAACCAGTTGCCCCGGACAATTGTAGTTGGCGGGTATCACAATTTCGTCCATCGACTGGCACACTTCTTCCACCACCTCATCGGCAAGTCCTACAATAGCAGCCATGGTCGAAGGTTTTATTTCACAGGCCTTCTGCATGGCCCCGGCACGCTTCGACACAAGTTGCAAGCCGTCTTCAAAGGTGAGCGCCCCGCTGGCAACCAATGCCGAAAATTCACCCAGCGAATGACCGGCAACCATACCGGGTGCAAAATCCTTCAGCGTCATGGCCAGCAATACCGAATGCAAAAAAATCGCCGGCTGGGTCACCTTCGTTTGCTTCAAATCATCGGCGGTGCCTTCAAACATCACATTGGTAATGTCAAAACCCAATAGCTGGTTGGCCTCTTCAAACAGAGCCTTCGCTTCTGCCGAATTTTCATACAAATCTTTGCCCATACCCGGGTATTGTGCTCCCTGTCCGGGAAAAACATATGCCTTCATATCTCTGTTGCGTTTTTTAAATTCCGGGCAAAGATAATTGTTTTTATGGCTTCGTTGTTTTTTTGCCCCTTTGCTTTTCCACTGGTCTTTTAGCCCGAATAATTCAAGAATTATTCCTGTCTCCGACAGCGACTAAGATTCAGTAAAACTTTTTTCAAAAGTTTAACTTCATCTAAGTCGGGGTTAACCTGAACTTTATTCATATTTTTTTAGATTTATGAATAGTTCAGGTTAGATCGAAAATTTCATGTGCTTACAATTATCTATTTTAATTAGCAACACATGGAACTCTCCATATAAACATTCCCTCTGAATGTTCTGCCAACCAGTAGAGCATTGTCCGTTTCATCATCGACTTAAACCGCGTTGAACATACACAAAAAGACAAAGCATTGCAGCGCATTCCCATCATTGACGAGGATTCGAACGATAGGGCAATTTAGCCATTTTCTCCACTTCCAGCGAAGGAAATCCGAACTCCTCCACTACCTTCCCTAAAATCAAATAAACGCCGTCGCCCCGGAAAGGATACCTTCTCAGAACGTCCGGGAAATGCACGGTATCAAAAAACTCACCGGCAGCATCGAGAAAAGTGGCGAAATACATGATCTCTTTTTTAACGGTCCTCACGTACTTAATGGTCACCAAATCACCCACCATCTTCACCTTCCTCCCCCTGAAACGCATGAGCTCCCCGGCGTTTATCTCCCCCCTGAAACGGGTCCTCAACATATCAAAGCTACGCATACTGACCGGAAATCCGAGCAATTCAATCTCATCGTAAGCATCCTCAAGAGGATCGTGCTTCAGCGGAGGCAACTGAAAGGTTTTTGGGGCTGGGGAGAACATCAAAGGAGAAGCCTCCCGCTTGAAAGATTTTTTCAAATGCAAATGAGCTTCCCAAAGCAAATGGGATTTCAGTTTTCCGGTAAAACGAAAAGCTCCAATCCGGATGAAAAGAATAAGCTGCTCTTTGGCAACCGGAACACGTTCCATAAAGTCAACCAGCGAACGGTAGGGACCATGACACTTTCGCTCCGACACCACCAACTCAACGGTCACCCTTTCGAGATGCTGCACATGTACAAATCCGAGGTAGATGGTTTCCTCCACAATACAAGTGTTTTCGTTACTGTGGTTAACGCAGGGCAGTTCAACAACAGCTCCCTGCCGCCGTGCTTCATTCAGGTATACCCAGGTGCTGTAAAAACCACCAAAATTATTGATCACCGCCACCTGAAATTCCAGCGGGTAATGGGCTTTCAGCCAAAGGCTCTGAAAGCTTTCCACCGCATAGGAAGCCGAATGGGCTTTGGAAAAGGAATAGCCGGCAAACGACTCAATCTGCCTCCACACTTCCCGGGAAATCTCCTCAGGATAGCCCAATTTTGCACAATTGGCAAAATAGTTGGCCTCAATACGTTTGAACTCCTTCGCAGAACGGTACTTTCCCGACATAGCCCGCCGCAGCACATCCGACTCGGCCAGATCGAGCCCGGCAAAATGGTGCGCTACTTTAATGACATCTTCCTGGTAAACCATCACGCCGTAAGTCTCCGCCAACTGCTCTTTCATCACAGGGTGGATGTATTCAAAATCACCGGGATGATGAAAACGCCGGATGTACTCCCGCATCATGCCCGATTTGGCCACTCCCGGTCGTATTATCGAACTGGCAGCAACCAGCGTGATGTAATTGTCGCACTTCAGCTTTTTGAGCAACCCGCGCATGGCAGGACTTTCAATATAAAAACAGCCGTTGGTTTCACCATCCCTCAACTGTTGCTTCACGCGATCATCTTCAAAAAAACGATCCACCCGGTGAATATCCACCTCCTCTCCCCTGTTTTCCCGGATAATCTCAACAGCCTCTTTGATATGCCCAATCCCCCGCTGACTCAAAATATCCAGCTTCTCAAAACCCATCTCTTCGGCCATGTACATGTCCCAGTGCGTGGTGGGCAGTCCTTTGGGTGGTAAATCCAAAGCCGTATAAGCCGTAATGGGATTTTCCGAAATCAGAATGCCCCCGGCATGAACCGTCCTTAAATTCGGAAAACCGGCCATCTGCCGCCCAAGTGAATGAATGTGCCGGACAATCGCATTGTCGTTGTAATCGTTCCCCGGATCTTTAATAAGCAAATCAATCTCTTCCCTGGGTAACCCGTATACCTTTCCCAGTTCGCGCAAAACAGACCGCTCCTTAAACGTGGACATGGCTCCCAGCAATGCCGTATGGTTCTTGCCGTAACGTTTGAAAATATAGTCCTGCACCTCATCCCGGTCTTTCCACGAATAATCAATGTCAAAGTCAGGAGGACTGGTACGTTTGGGGTTCAGAAAACGCTCAAAGTAAAGATTGAGCCTGATGGGATCCACATCGGTAATGCGCAGGCAGTAAGCCACAACACTGTTGGCCCCACTCCCCCTGCCCACATGGTAAAAACCCCGCGACATGCTATAGCGGACAACATCCCAGGCAATCAGGAAATAGGCTGAAAACCCCAGCTTATTGATAATCTCCAGTTCATGCATAACCCGCTCCCGGGCCACGGGATTGTTCCTGCCGTAACGGTAAACCATCCCGTCAAGCGCCAGTTTCTCCAGCAACAGTTTGTCGTCCCAGGCCGACTGGCTGAATGTCTTTTTATTCTTATGGCTCGAAAAATCAAAATCAATCCCGCAAGAAGCCATAACTTTCTCCGTATTGCGAATGACCGAGGGCCACAACCGGAATATCTCCCTCAGTTTATCAACCGGCAGCATCTTTTCATCCTGGCGGGCCACCTGGTGAGGCTGAAGCTTGCTAATGAGGGTATTGTGATCGATGGCACGAAGGCTCTTGTGCAGCGTCCAGGCTGCCTGGCTTTCCACGGTCACGGGCTGGCAAATAAGCAGCTTCCCGGTGTAATGCCGGTACCTGGAAGTCAGCAGCATATTCACACGGAACGGAGGAATGGCAGTGTACTCATCGTCTTTTAATTCATGGGGTGCTTTTCGTCCCCACGGATAAATAACAATAACCTGACTGAAAAGCCAGCCCTCAATGGAGTATTCTTTTTTGTTCAGGTTGTGCCAGGAAAGGTAATCGTTGAGCTCTTTAAACCCGCTGTTATTTTTGGCCAGCCCAATAAAAAGCAATTCATCGCCGTTGCGCACCTCCACGCCTGCCAGCGGCTGAATGCCGGCCACCCTGGCCTTCCGGATAAATTCAGGAATTCCCATCGTGGTGTTGATATCGGTCAGTGCCATGGCTTCCACCCGGTTAGCCTGACCAAGCTCCACCAAACGATCGATGTTCAGGGTGCCATAACGAAGACTGTAATAAGAATGTACGTTCAGATACATATGCATGTTATTTATTCATGACACCAGAAGCACGACGGATGGCACCTGCACCATAACGGCGCCGGATTTTATCCATGGAGAGGTACAGCCTGACCTGCTTTTCGTTGTTATCAAACAGGTTCAACTGCTGGGCCCCGTGAATCAAACCACCCAGTTTAACACCAATCAGCCTGACCAGCATACGCCGCTGGTAAAGCTTTTTAAAAAGAGCGTGGACCGTTTCAATAAGCACATGGTCGAAAGAAGTATAAGCCACCTTTTTTTGTAAAGTATGGGTATCGTAGTTGGCATACCTGATCTTAACAGTAACTACCGATGCCAGCCGCTCCTTCTTGCGCAATTTAAAACAGAGTTTCTCAGTCATCGCTGTCAGGAGCTGCTCCAGCAAAGCCACATCAATGGTGTCGGTATCAAATGTCCTTTCCGAGCTGATGGATTTCTCTTCGGAATAGGGAACCACCGGACTGGCATCAATACCGTTGGCACGCCGCCATATCTCTGCTCCGTTTTTTCCCAGCACGCTTTCGAGCATCTCTGCCGGAATGGCACTCAACGTTCCAATGGTCGAAACCCCCATAGAGCGAAGCAACTGATATGTTTTCAGCCCAACAAGCGGAATTTTCCGGATAGACAACGGGTTTAAAAAAGGTTTTACCGCTGTTTTTTCGACCTGTTTCTCCCCGTTGGGCTTGGCTTCGCCGGTGGCAATTTTGGAAACCGTTTTATTCACCGACAACCCGTAGGATATCGGCAACCCTGTCTCCCGGATGATCATCCCCCGCAGTTCATGCGTCCATTTCCGCGAGCCATAAAACCGATCCATCCCGGTAATGTCGAGGTAATGCTCATCAACGGAAGCTTTTTCGTATAGCGGCGCTTTTTCGGCGATCACTTCGGTCACCAGCCTGGAATATTTGCTGTACACATCCATATCCCCCCGGATAACAATGGCGTCGCGACATAGATTCAATGCCATCTTCATGGGCATGGCCGAATGCACACCAAACATACGGGCCTCATAACTGCAACTGGCAACCACTCCCCGGTCCGACAAACTCCCAATGATAACCGGCTTGCCCTTCAAAGCCGAATTCATCAACCGCTCCACCGACACAAAAAATGTGTCCAAATCCATATGTACAATCGTCCGATCCTGTAACTGCATAACGCTCTTTTCCTCCCTACCGGTTTATCTTGCTGGTTTCTTTTGCATCATTCAAAAATTTTACCTATTTTTGACTATTATATAATCAAATTTTGTGATTATAAATTAGACATTTATTTAAAACCGGCAAAATGTATCTGGCATCAAACATCAAATTTTTAAGAAAAAGAAAACGGCTAACACAACAGGAACTGGCCATTTCACTGGACATCAAGCGATCCAACATCAACAATTATGAGAACGGAAAAACCATCCCTCCCGTAAATATTCTGATTGCGCTTTCCGATCTGTTTCATGTTTCTATTGACACCCTGCTCAGAATTAATCTCGCCTCGCTCAGAGAGAGCCAGTTGTACATGATCGAAAACGGTTCTGATGTATTTGTAAAAGGCAATGAGCTGAGGGTTCTGGCCACCACGGTCAACAGCCGGAATGAGGAAAATGTGGAACTGGTATCCATCAAAGCCAAAGCAGGCTACACCACCGGCTATTTCGATCCTGAATTTATCAGCGGGCTTCCCGCTTTTCAACTGCCGTTCCTTTCCAAAGAAAAAAAATACCGTACATTCCAGATATCGGGAGACTCCATGCTGCCCATCAAAGACCGGAGCTGGATTACCGGAGAGTATGTACAGGACCTGAGTAGTGTGCGGGACAACGGATTATACATCATCCTTACCCTTAACGAAGGCATCGTTTTCAAAAAAGTGGTTAATCAGCTAAACGAAAACGGAACATTCAGGATGATATCCACCAACCCGGAGTATGCCCCCTACCATTTGCCTGTCAATGAAATACGCGAAGTCTGGAAATTTGTCCATTTCATCTCATCAGAAATTCCTGAATTGAACGATACCAGCCAGTTGTATTCCCAAATGGAACAAATCAAAAAAGAACTCGAAGCTATAAAGGAAAAGCTATAAAAACCCCAGCTTCCCGCTGCAGCTATTACAAAACCGGGACTCTTTCTCATCCACCTCTTCCACGTAGGTCCCCGGCCGCATCACACATACCGGGGAAAGGCAGTGCGATAACCCCAAAATATGCCCCAGCTCGTGGAAAATTTCTTTCCGGAACCGCTCAAACAACAAGTCATCGTCTCGCTTCAAACCATAAAGTTCATTCTTGAGCCTGTACATCGAAACAACCCCGGCATTTCCGTTAAAAACAGCCTGGCCGATAACGTAGGTAAGAATAGGAATAAACAGATCGACCTCAAAAAGTCCGATGGCCTTCACCCCATTGGTGCCATATTCCGAATGAATGTACCTGATCAGTTCATTGGCATTGTACTGCCTTCGGCCGGGATCATAAAAAGGGGTTAAATCGGCATGATCGACTTCCAACTCCACAACACCACCAAACTCCATGCGTACGGCATCCGCTATCCGGTCCAAAAAAGACAGACCAAATTGCCCGAACGAAATGAATAATATGTGCTGTTTATCCAGTGACACTTTGCTTTTCAAAAGGAAATCCCCTGTAATTGAACTCCCTTTAGGATATCAATCTTTTGTTGATGAAAGGGATTATTCTTTTCCTTTCCTCTTCTTCAGGTTGTACTTCTTTATTTTGTTGTAGAGGGTAACCCGGTCTACCTTCAGAACCTTGGCTGTGCGACTGATGTTCCAGTCGAATTTTTCGAGTGTTTTCAGGATATGTTTCTTTTCAAGATCATGAAGGCTCTGGGAATCATCAGCGGGGGTTTCTGTGTTCAGTGGCAGGTCTTTCAACCGGATTTCTTTGCCGTTTCCCACCACAATGGCCCGTTCAATCATGTTTTCCAGTTCGCGCACATTTCCCGGATAATCATATTGCTCCAGCCTTTTCATGGCAGCAGGTTCAACCGAAAGCACATCCCGGCTCATGGAGGTGCAATACTTCTTCACAAAATAGTCCACCAACATGGGAATATCACCCACACGTTCACGCAGTGGGGGAATGGCAATATTTACCACATTTAACCGGTAATAAAGATCTTCCCGGAAAGTACCTGCATCCACCATCTTTTTCAGGTCCCGGTTGGTCGCACAAATCACCCTGAAATCGGACTCAATCTCTTTATTCCCCCCCACACGTGTAAACTTTTTGGTCTCCAGAACCCGTAAAAGTTCAATCTGCATTTTCTGTGAAACCGTAGCTATCTCATCGAGAAAGATGGTTCCTCCGTCGGCAATCTCAAAACGCCCCTTGCGGTTAAACATAGCCCCGGTAAAAGCTCCTTTTTCATGCCCGAAAAGTTCGCTCTCCAGCAAATCTTCCGACAAAGCCCCGCAATGAACCGTTACCAGGGGAAAAAATTTCCGGGATGAATTGGCATGGATGGCCCGGGCAATGAGTTCCTTACCCGTTCCGCTCTCCCCGGTAATAATGACAGAAGAACTCGACTGGGATACATTTTCCACATCTTTGAGAACCTCCATCATGGCCTCACTGCTTCCTACAATGTCTTCGATATTTTCCAGGAACGTAATCTTATTTCTCAGGACTTCATTTTCAGCCTTCATGGTAACCTGACTTGCCGCATTGCGAATCAAGTGCGACAGATCGTCGGGGTCAAACGGTTTGGTCACGTAATCGTAAGCCCCGTCTTTCAGGGCCTGAACTGCAGTATCGACCGATGCAAAAGCGGTCATGATGATAACGATGGCCTCCGGATTCAATTCTTTGATACGCCGGTGCATCTCCAGTCCGTCCATACCCGGCATCTTAACATCAGCGAGGATGATATCAAAATCACCGGCCTCCAGCATCGTTAATGCTTCTTTGGCATCCTGGGCGCATTCCACCTGAAAACCGTCCTCAATAAACCAATTGTAAAGGGAATCCCTCACCGACTCCTCGTCATCAACAACCAATAATGAAATCGTTTGTGCCATGCTTCTTTGTTTAATTATTCGCCAATGGAAGAATCACCGACATGGTCGTTCCTTTTCCGGGCTCCGATTCCACATCAACCGTCCCGTTATGGCTTTGAACAATGCCATGAACAATGGCAAGCCCGAGACCAATACCACTCGCCTTCCGTTTCGCCGAAAAAAACGGCTGGAAAATATGCGAAATATCTTCGGAGGGTATGCCTACCCCGTTATCGATAACATCAATCTTTATATGGGTCGCATCCGGATTGCCTGTCTTCAGGTATATCTCCCCGTTTTCTGAAACAGCGTCTGACGCATTCACCAGCAATGCCAGACAAACCTGTTTGATTTGATTTTCGTTACAGTAAACAAGATCTTCTTCAGCATCAAATCCCGTGTAAAAATGAATATTTTTCATCTTCATCTGATGTGCGATCAATTCATAGGTTTCCTTTAAAACAGTGTGCAGCGGAGTATTCTTGAAATTTTCCTGTCCCTTCCTCGAAAAGTCCATCAGCCCTTTCACAATTTCCCCGCAACGCTTGGTCTCCTTTTCAACAATATTCAAGTGCTTTAAAAGCGATCCGGAAACCCCTGAGTCCAATGGCAAACGACTTATCTTTTTAGAAGTCAGCTTTGTATAGGTTAATATACTCGCCAGCGGATTGTTTAACTCGTGGGCCACCGAAGAAGATAGTTTTCCCAGCGATGCAATTCGTTCAATATGAATCAACTCATTCTGAATTTCCGATAATTCTTCAGACTTTTTCTGAACCTTATATTCAAGCTGATTGGACCAGTTACGCAACTCCCTGTTGGCCGCATCCAGATTATCCAGCATATTGTTGAAAGCCATTGATACCATTTTCATATCATCCAGGAGATTGGGCTTGATTTCAAGCCGCCGCTCCCGGTCTCCTTTCGACACTGCTTCACTCGCACGAACAATGGCATTCAGGGGTTTTCTTATTTTCTTATGCGTGAAAAAAATCAGGAAACCAACCAAAATGAAAGTGGTTAGGGCAGCCAGCAAAAAGAATTCCGCCGAAGATTTCGAAACCGCCGAATCAAGCGACTGAAGCGGAACCTTGATGATGAGCGAGCCAAGCACTTCCTCATCCGGACTATGAGCATGACAGGCACTGGTATAACAGGAGCGTTCGTTGAGGATGGGAGTTCTGATGAGTAACTGACGGTGGGCTTCACCGGCATGTGTTATATTGCAGGCACTTTCTGTATTAATGATGCGATAGGCTTTCTCCTTACGGGGAAACATGGTTTCAAAATCAATATGACAGCCGGTGCAATCCGGATCGCTGTGAGGAAGTGTATCTGAAAAAAAAGAGGTGTAAACCAACTCATTTTCATGGTCGTAAAGATTGACCTCATCCACCCCTTCTATGGTGTTGATAATATCCATGGTGCTTTGGAGGGCTGCATCGTCGTTTTTCAGCATGGAATAATAGAGCGACCCTTCAATAATCGCCCCGATGTCATTTCCCCGCTGCCGGATCACCGTATCGAGGTATTCTCCGTAAACCGAATTGAAAATAGTTCCAAAAGCAAAAAACAGGAAAAAAGACAATAACGCAATGATGTACACCACACGGGCATATATAGAAGACTGAAACCGTAAATATTTATTGATGAAAGCTTTCAATTTTCCCTTTCTGTTGTCACCGGATTTTTGAAATATGGCCATACTTTTTTCCTGTCTCTTTTAGGAGTTGCTTTTGCAACTCAAGGCTGCAAATTACAAAAAGAATAGCTGTTTTCCTGATTTCCCGGAAATTTTAGGTCTTTTCACTTCTTTGGGGCAATGGGGAATTACAATTTTGAAGTATCCAGAAATTGTTTTTGAAAATCTTCCCAGACTTCGGGTTCGAGGTCCTGCAAAACAGCATCACAGATTTCGCCCCCATCCTGGTAAACCACCTGTCCATGCAACCGCGGATTGACAGAAACGGCGAAAAAATCCCTGAGCCTGGCAAACTCCAGGGTCAACCACTTGCGGTATTCCTGTGCCATCTTATAAAACCGGATTTCCCGCCCCCAGTTGGAGGGCTCAATAACATAAACCCATCCTTCACCATAAGGCGACTGATTTACGGCTGACGGCTCATCCAAAAGAGTTTCATTCTGTTCCCTGATGGTCCCGGAAACAGGTGCACAAATGTCAATCTGCTTGCCATCCCGCACCAACGACATAATGGGCTCATTCTTTTTTACCTTTTCGCCCGGATTTTTCATTTTTATCCGGGTATACTCCCCGGTAACATGCTGGAGAAAATCATCAATTCCCATTCTCACACCTCCGTCACGCTCCATAAACACCCACGTATGGGTCTTGTCAAAAAACAGTCCGCCGGGTACTTTGAGAATCCCTTCATTGAGCACACCGCGGCTCCGGACACCGGCAGGCTGCATCTTCGCCAGATTCTTACCTCTGGCCAAATTGAACAGGTAAATCAACAAGGTAGCTCCCAGCAGCAATCCCAGAATCAAAAAAACCAACCTCTGAAATGCCCTGTTTTCATCCGAGGGTTCGGTTGTAATCTGATGGGCATACAACTTGTCGAGCTTGGCAGGCTTTTCACTGTAAACCAGCTCACTGTAACCAGAGGATTCCAAAAACTGCTGACCGTCGGTTAAAACCCAGCTCACAAAATCCGTTATGGCTTCGTTCCGGGGTGCTGAAGGTACAACAGCATAAACATTCTGAATCATTTCTCCGGGATATTTGCCGATCCAGACTCCTCTTCTGAAATCGTTAAGGTCATTGTAAATGGACTCGGTAAAATCGATGGTCCCGTTTCCATTCCGGTCAATAGGCAATAATCGTATATTTTCTTTCAATTGCTGACTTCCGGGCTCCAAAACATCGATAAACCGGCAAAAACCGATGGCATAGCGATCGTTCTGAACCGATTCAATTACTTCATTTGCCGACCGGGACCCCATTCCTCCGAACACCGGGGATTCCGCTTTAAAAAAAGCACTCAGCGAGGAAATAACCGTAGGATGGTCCTCCCAAAAAACAGGAACAGGAGCAGTCTCTTCTCCCTCAAGAAGTTCCCCCCAGGGACCAGATCCGGTTCGACTGAAAAGTGCTGCAAGATTATCTGGGGATACCCCCTGACCCTCAATTTTGGCCAGAAAAGGATTCTGCCTGTGAATTACCGGTACAACAACATCCCGTGCAATGAGCAATCGTAAACAAGCCTCTCGCTCTGAAGGACCGGAGGGCATACTGGTAACCCCCAAATCGAGGGTTTTCCCCAGATTCCCACTCAGCTTTCCGGCTTCAAACGATTGTACCTGAAATTCAGCACCAGGATTTAACCGGGAATATTTTTCGATTAATGACTCGGTGAGTTGAATGAACTCAGGCGTGCTTCCGACAGAAAGGGCACCTTCCTGAGCTTCCTGGGATTTAACATCCGGAGGATTCAGCATCAAACTAAAAATGAAAAAAAATCCAATGGTGAGAACTTTTAGGTAATTCATGGCTTTGCTTTTATTGTTTGCGTAAAAAATTGAAAACATTTTGCGTCATTTTAATATCTATCAAAACCTATCCAATTATAGTACCAAACAAAAAACACAACATAAAAATCTGATATACAAACAAATAAACCCACCTCTTACTCCCCCGTCACTCAAACAAAGTGTTGAAAATCTTTACACATTTTGGCGAGATGGATTTAACACGCTCATTAACAGGACACAGAATGAGGTGTAAACTTTTTAAACATGTGTTGAAATTTTCAACAGTATGAAACATTTAAAAGCATTTCTGCAGATAGAAAACTCCCGGAAAATAAAAAAAACACCTTCAGGCCATTCATTTTAACATTT
>CAYTDH010000056.1:0-15186 GCA_964436325.1 uncultured Tangfeifania sp. | reverse complement strand
TTGATCCCTCTGAGGAATGGCACTGGAAAAAGATTGAAGCCCTGATACGCATGAACATCCCTTTCTCTGAAATTCCTCCGGATGTGGAAATGGTTGATACCAGTTTTGAGGAAAAACAACTTCAATTGCGTGAAATGGACCGGCAACGCAAACTGGATGAACCCGGTTATAAAGGGGCTTTTCATCAGCGTAAGAAAAAAGAAAATACTTCCAAACAGAAATATACCGATCGCTTCCAACGTGCT
Source organism: uncultured Tangfeifania sp. (assembly GCA_964436325.1). Taxonomy (GTDB): domain Bacteria; phylum Bacteroidota; class Bacteroidia; order Bacteroidales; family Prolixibacteraceae; genus Tangfeifania. The sequence goes on along the minus strand of CAYTDH010000056.1, from coordinate 14,941 downwards.
GGAAAAAGGCAAAAGCGGAAGAAAAACAGGCGGAGGTGAACTAAAGCGGGATGAGTTGATCCAATTTCTGATAAAGGTTTTCTTTTTGGTTCAAAACTTCATTATGGGTTTTCGGGCTGAAAAATTTGAGGCGAAGCCACCGCCATCTGCCTAGGTTTTTTCGGAAGCGAATGGTCCACCAGAAAGCTACTTTTCCTGCGAATGGAAGACTGATAAAAAACAGAATTTTGGGTACTGCTCCGGGTAAAAAAGAAGCTACAGCCAATACTTCCAGAAGGTAAAACAGTGGAAAGAGAATGAGTCCTGCCCCCAAAAAAAAGGTGCTCCAAAAGGAGATATCTTTTACTTTCTTTCGAACCGTCCGATCAATGAAAAAAAAAGGAAGGGCATTAAAAAGGAAACCGTAGAGAAATAATGGAAAAATGAGCACCAGCAAAAGGAAATTTTGTACTAACTTAAAAAGTTGACGGGGGGTTTCCGCAACAAGCCAGTTTCTGATTTTCAGATTGAGTATCTGGTTATCAAATGCATTGACCTCCCGGACCACCAGCTCTGTTTCTTCAGGCTTTTCCGCCTCCAGTTTATCGAGTTGCTGTACCAGTTGCCGGTCCGATTGAAAAAGATTCCATTCAGAGAAAGATTTTTTTTGACGATCCAAATAACGGGGACCGTAGATTTCCCTGATCTTTTCAAAATCAGCGTAATGTTTTTTGCTTTTGATATGAATCACCAGGGGTAGAATGGCTTCAAATATTTTTGTTTTCAGGGAGATGGTGGCTGCCGCCGGATTTTCGTGGTATTGGACCAGATAATCTTTTACCCTGATAGGATCTCCGAAATTTACAATCACGGTCCGGTTAAATTTCCAGTAATGGCTGTAATAAATTCCAGTGGGAATGATTTGAATATCGAGTGATTGTTCTGATTTCTCCTCGGCCATAAAAACAATCCGGGGAACAGCCTTTTTATGTACCAACATTTGCCTCCTGGCCGAGTGTGCTGCCTCGGGGAAAAGGGCCAGGGAAAAATTGTTTTCAAGTACCTTAATGGAATTGGAGAATGTTTCCTCATTCTTTTCAAGATTCGCTTTTCCGTCGCGCATACGGTAGACCGGCATTATCTTCAGGAAGCGCAAAATGGCATCTATCCATTTCGATTTCCCAAATATATCGGCTCTTGCAAGCCAGACAGGTTGAAAGCGGGTGTTCAATAATACAGCCATCGGATCACTTAATCCGTTTTGATGATTTGGCGCAAAAACAATGGGTTTGTTCCGCGGAATCTTTTCTCTGCCTTTAATTATTGTTTTTTTATGAATAAGCCAGTCGGCAAGACGTATGTAGTTTTTTACCAGCCAATACCCCCTTGACCATTTTTCGTATTTCATTGCAATGCAGGACTATAAATAGATTTTTTTGACCAAATTCCGGCAATGGTCAATCCACTCAGGATATGCCAGACCCCCCACCATGCTGCAATAAAGGTCATTCCGCCCAGTTCCAGCTCGGGAGGAAAAATCTTCGGATTAAACATGAGCACCAGTGCCAGTCCGGAATTTTGAATGCCTGTTTCAAGGGTAATTGTCCTTCGGTCAATTCTGGGAAGCTTCATGGCCGAGGCGATGCTAAACCCGGTGGTTAAGGCAAGTGCATTGTGAATAAGAACGATAAAAAAGATTAAATGGATAAAACGAATGAAATGATTAAAATTGGCAGAAAGGAGAATAATGACAAATGCAATAAAAATAAGTATCGAAGCTTGTTTGATGGGTTTTTTTATTTTTTGGGTTAGCTTCGGAAAATACTGTGAGGTGAGAAGTCCCAAAATAACAGGGATTCCAAGTAAAATAACTACAGTCTGAACCATTTGAAAAAAATCAATTTCTATGGGGACCAGATAATTTCCCGCTCCGGAGGTGTGGTAATGGTTCAGATACAGTTTTCCCCAGATAGCAAAGTTAAGGGGAGTCATAAAGGTAGCTGCCAGGGTGGCAACTGCAGTTAAGCTAACTGAAAGTGCAACATTGCCCTTTGCCATGGAGCTCATGAAGTTTGAAATGTTTCCTCCGGGACAAGAGGCGATTAGAATCATTCCCAAACCAACTGTGGGGGTGGGGTTGAGCAGGAGGATGAACAAGAAGGTAACGGCAGGTAAGAGGAAAAATTGCGAAAAAATACCGGTGATGGCTGATTTGGGTTTTAGAATGACATCTTTAAAATGGTTCAGCTTGATGTCAAGAGCAACCCCAAACATTACAAAAGCGATGACCACATTTAATGCGAACAAACCGGCAGGGGAAAAATTGAGCCTCACATGATCCAGCACCTCCAAAGCCTCATTCATAAGCAATGAATTTTGAAATGGCCGAAAATAAACAATCTATTGGAAAAATCAATAAAAAAACCGGGTCCGTTTTGTTTTTTCGGACCCGGTAGATGCAGGGAAACAAATTCTTTTAATTTTCAAACAGAAGTTTTCTCATTTTTTTGTTTACATCGGTATTATCCATAATCCCGATAAATTTTTCAGCACCGGGACCGTAGGCAAAGATGGGAACCATCAATCCGGTGTGCCCGCCTGTCGTATATTCGCCTTTAACCTTTCCTTCTTCATAATTTCCTTCCAGAATCGCCATTCCGCCGGTTTCGTGGTCAGAGGCTACAATCACCAGCGTTTTTCCATCATTGGCAGCAAAATCAAGTGCTTTTCCAACAGCCCTGTCAAAATCAAGCATGTCTTCTACGATGTATTGGGTATCACCGGCATGTCCCCCCCAGTCAACCTGAGAACCTTCTACCATAAGGAAAAATCCTCTTTGTTTGAAGAGGCCTTTTTTCTGGTTACGATCCAATATTTCAATGGCTGTTTCGGTGGCAACAGGAAGCATGTTGCCACGCTCTTCCAAACGGCCGTTATGCTCAAATGCAGTGAAACCGGCCAGTTTTCCTTTTCTTATTTTTTGAATGTCGCTTAAATCCCGTTCCACTTCATAGCCTTTTTCTTTAAGTTTTTCCGCCAGATTTCTTCCATCTTCCCGCTCGGTAAAATGTTTGTATCCGCCACCAATAAAGACATCAATATCTGTGTCAAGGAAATCGGCCGCAATGGCTTCATAATTGTTCCGGCTCTCCTCATGTGCAATGAAAGAGGCAGGAGTAGCATGCGTGATCGACGATGTGGAAACCAGACCTGTGGCTAAATCATTTTGTTCGGCTTGTTCCAGGATGGTTTGTAAAGGACGGTTTTCAGGGTCAACCCCAATAGCCCCGTTGGTGGTTTTTTGGCCAGTGGAAAGTGCTGTCCCCGCTGCAGCTGAGTCTGTGATGTAGTTGTCTGCCGAGGAAGTTTTTGTGAGCCCCATGTATTTGAAGTTCTCAATAAACATACTGCCCGCATTGGCGATAAGCCCGGCATGCAAATGGGCAACACCCATTCCGTCAGCAATCATCAAGATAATATTTTGGGGTTTATCACTTTTGAAATCATGGGCGTATGTTTCAATCTTGTAAACTTCTCCCCCTGAATAGATTTTTTTGTCTTCTTCGGCCTGCGCGTTCAGGTAATCGTTTTGTGCCTGAGTAATGAAAACAGTGAGTAAGGCAATTCCCGTAATGAATAATTTTTGCATTGCTTTGATTTTTTTATTTTGAATCTGTAAAAATAAACAGAAAAAAACACTTTGAGTTTAAGCTATCTTAAAAAAATAGTGAAGTTTGTTAAACGAGCTGGTTAAGCTTATTTAAATTTTTCGAGTTCTGTTTTATCGAATTCGTGGTTTAAAATAAATTCGGTTTTTTCTCCTGAAGTCTTGATTTTAATGACCTCCAGAATCACAAAATTGCTCAGGATTTCTTCCGCTTTTCGGCGGGATATTTGAGCAAGACGGATAAATTTTGAGAAGGAAACCGCTTCATGTTTTTGAAGGTAATCAATCAGGAATTTTTCCCCTGAGGAATAAGAAAAGTAGATGCCCTGGGCCCTTTTCTGTTTTTTCCATACCTCCAGATGGATTTTATGGGCCAGGACATTTTCATCTTTTCTTCGGATATAGGCCAGCCATTTCCCTGAATCATCTTTTGCATAATGGGGTTTGTTTAGGCTGGGGCTGACAGCTATTTCAAGCACCGTTTTTCCTTCAGATTGCCACTCTTTGGTTGAGAAAGGAACGGGAGGCTTGCTGAAAATTTTGGCAGCGGCATCCACCATGTAAAATTCCTCGTCGGTACTGATCCCCACAATTTTCCCATTGTCTTTTACCCCAATGAGCAGCCTGCCCCCATCGGTGTTGGCAAAAGCAACCAGTGAACGGGCAATTTTTTTTGAATCGTTAATGCAGAATTTAAAATCTTGCCGCTGGTGCTCCCCTTCTTCAATAAGTTTATTTAAAATTAAATTTACCACTGAGTGTTATCCGTAATTTTTATTTTAACCACTCGAAAGTTACATAATGATCCTTGTTCATCCCCAATTTTTGATACGTTTTATGTGCAGGTTTATTGTCTATATCTGCATATAACCGGATTCCATTCAGATCTTTGCTGTTTAATACCTGGTTTTTAATGTGAAGGTACATCTGACTGTATACTCCTTTTCTTCGTTGCGCAGGCAGAACATACACCGATTGAATCCAAAGGATGGTTCCGTTTCTCCAGTCACTCCATTCATAAGTCGTTAGAAGTGAACCAATGATTTTGCCTTCATGCTCGGCCAGGTAATATTGACCTTTCGAAGAATCTTCCAGAACGGCCGAAACTCCTTTCTCTACCGTTGATGGGTTGAGTTCAATTCCTTCCGTTTCGCGGGCCATCAATAGCTGGAATTGAACAATTTGTGAAATATCATCTTTATTTGCTATTCTTATAAACATTTTTATTTTTAGGTGCGAAAATAATAAATCCGGGAAATTCCTAAGATTGAATATGATGAAAGTTATTATTGCCTCAGCTAATCCTGTAAAAAAAGACGCAGTAGAAAAAGCATTCAATGAATATTTCAGTGATGTTGAAGTCCAGGGGATTACAGTTGATTCGGGAGTATCCGAACAGCCCGGCACCGATAGTGAAACACTCACCGGGGCTCGAAACAGGGTCAAAGAAGCAAGAAAAAAAATTTACGATGCCGATTACTGGGTTGCGATTGAAGGAGGTGTTCAAGCCGGAGAAAAAGATATTCTCGCTTTTGCATGGATTGTAATCTATGCTGCCGGAAAATCTGGCGAAGCCCGCAGTGCCTCTTTTGTGCTTCCCGAAAAAGTGGCCCATCTGGTGGCAGGTGGTCTGGAATTGGGTGCTGCCAATGATTTAATATTTAATGAAACCAATTCCAAGCAAAAAAGCGGAGCTGTTGGTTTGCTGACCCATGCTAAAGTAACCCGCACCGAATTATACAGGCAGGCTGTAATTCTTGCTTTAATTCCTTTCGTTAACCCCGGATTATACTAAATTTCACTGGTCTTTTATCCTGTCCAGAACTTCCTCGATTTTTATTTTCTCTTCCTGTAACAAAACCAGTTGTAATTTTTCCTTTTCCAGAAGATTGCTCACTAAAGGACCCACTTCCCCCGTGATAATGACGTTAACGCCTTCTTGCTTTAACAACTCAACCAGCTTTACCCCACTGTGGTCAGTGTTCTGGAAGGGATTCTCAATTAAGGAGTGATCTCCCGTGGAAGAATTATAGAGATATATGTTCTCACACTTCCCGAAACGAAGGTCAAGGAATGATTTTTCCGATTTTCCGGTAGAAGAAATTGCAAATACTTTACCCATTGGTGAAAAATTTAAATAAGGTTTCTTAAAAACGTAAGAGCTGATTGTTTTGTTTTGGTTTTTTAAATATTTTTGGAACAAAACCTAAACTTAAGTTTAATTTATTTGTAATTTAAGCGAAACACTTTTTTAAGGGTACATAAGGGATGCAAAATATAAGAAAGATTTTAATACCGGTTGATTTTGAGAAGCCCTCAGAGGAGGCTGCGATGTATGCCGGGAGTCTGGCTTCAAAGAAAAATGCTGAGTTGTTGTTGTTGAATGTTATTGATACCCCGGGACTTTTAGCCGGTTATTTTGCCGATGGCGATGAATTGGTTCGGCTTACCGATCAAGTCAAGGAAAAATTGTTTCAATTGTCCGGAAAGATCAGGAATGCCTTTCCCGGGATTGAGGTAAAAACCCGTGTAGAGCGGGGGAAGCCTTATGCCAAAATTCTTGAGCTTGCCATGGAATCCGGCGTTTGCCGAATTATCCTGGGCGAGAATCATCAATACGGCAATCCTGAAGATGAGCTCGGAACGACGGTTTACCATGTCACATTAAAATCGAATGTGCCTGTATTAACCCTGAAAGGAGACCTTTCCCGGATGAATGAAAAAATTGTTGTCCCCCTCGATTTAACCAAAAAAACCAGGGAGCAATTGTCTGCTGCTCTGTTTTACGGTCTCGACAGCGGGGCAACGGTTTATCTTGTTTCGGCACTTGTTGGAGGAATATCGGTCAAGGACAGCAGAATCTATAAAAAACTTGAAGAGGCCAAAAAGTCACTGGAGATGAACGGAGTGCCATGTGAAGTGAAGTTGTTTCAACGCTCGGAAGTTCCCCCGTTTAAACGGGTTCTGGAATATTCAGAAGATATTGGGGCAGGAATGATATTGCTGATGACCCATCAGGAGGGGTATACCTATGACAATTACATCGGAGCATTTGCACATCATATTATGAACTTGTCGAAAATTTCTGTTTTGAGCATTACGAATTTTTCGAACAATTTAGATTTTTCACCGTTCTTTAAAACTTTAGTAGATCCATTGGGTGTCTTTTCAAAAATTAAGATTTGATCGACGCAGAAATAAAAATGAAATAAATGTTGTACTTACTGATCGGATATTTAGCAGCTTCATTTGGTGTTTTTTTGCTTCCCCACGGGTTAAAAAAACATAAAGCTTTACTGCTTTCGCTTGTTCAGGTAGTTGCTTTTGTGATTTTTGCCTTGCGTATTCCGGAAATCACCATCAGTGGTTCCCAATACGTTGTTTTGGAATGGATACCCCGGCTTGGTTTGAACTTTGAGTTTATCCTTGACGGTCTGAGTATGGTGTTTGCCCTTCTCGTATCGGGAATTGGTGCCCTTGTTTTTTTGTATGCAAAAAGTTACATGAAAAGTTACGAAGGTACCGACAAGTTTTTCTTTTACCTTATGCTTTTTAGCGGGGCGATGCTGGGCTTGGTCTTGTCTGGCAATCTTATTCAGCTTTTTATTTTTTGGGAGTTAACCAGCTTTCTTTCCTATTTCCTTATCAGTTTTTTCCATGAGAAGGAATCTGCGCGTAAGGCCGCATTTCAGTCGCTTTACATTACTGGCCTGGGAGGCCTGAGTATGCTTGCAGGAATCTTACTTCTGGGAAGCGTCGTCGACAGTTATTCGCTCAATGTTTGGCTTACTAATCCTGAGGCCTTGAAGGAAAGCAGCTTATACCTTCCCGGATTATTGTTGATTCTTGTTGGTGTTTTCTCGAAATCAGCACAATTCCCTTTCCATTTTTGGTTGCCCGGAGCCATGCAAGCTCCGGCTCCGGTAAGTTCTTACCTCCACTCGGCCACCATGGTAAAAGCAGGAGTATTTCTGCTGGCCCGCCTTAGTCCCGTTTTAGGGGGTACTCCCGAATGGATTTATATTATTTCACTTATAGGAGTGCTTACCATGCTTACCGGTTCCTATTTTGCTATTACACAAACGGATATCAAAGGAATTCTGGCCTATACCACCATTAATGCGCTTGGGGTACTGGTCCTCCTTTTGGGGATCGATACCAAGGAGTCGATTAAAGCAGCCATGCTGTTTTTGTTTATTCATGCCTTTTACAAAGCAACCCTGTTTATGGTTGCCGGCCTCATTGAGAAAAAAACAGGTACCCGCGAACTCTCCGGATTAGGTGGTTTGGCCAAATATATGCCCATTACTTTCATCATCGCTTTGCTGGCATTGCTTTCCATGGCAGGATTGCCCCCTTTACTCGGGTTTTTGGGGAAAGAGCTTATTTATGAAGCGAAAGTTCAATCGCCCGGGATTGCTTCGCTGGTATTGGTGCTGGGGGTTACTTCCAATATTTTGATGGTTGCGGTCTCCTTGTATTTTGTAAGTAAGGTCTTTCTTGGGAAGCCCGCGGCCTACAACAAAGTGCCCAATGAAAAAGGAAATGCTTTTCTTATCGGTCCCGCTGTTTTGGCTTTCCTCAGCCTGGTTCTTGGCATTTTCCCCAACCAGTTGGGGGTTGTTTTAATAAAACCGGCATTGAGTGTGGTGGCCAGTGAAGTATTGGATGTTAAGCTGAAGCTCTGGCATGGGTTTAATCTGGTTTTTTTCCTGAGCCTTCTTACCATTGTTTTTGGCGTTGCACTTTTTTGGGCCATTATGAAAAAGAAAAAGCTCCTTGAAGTCTGGAGAAAAGTTAATGATGTTCTTTTTTCAGTACAACTGGACCAGGTGTTTGCCTGGGTGATGGACACGTTTGTTACGCTGTCAAAAATGAAAACCCGGGCGGTACAGCATGGATATCACCGCTATTATATCCTGACCATTTTTGTATTTACAACGGTTTTGTTATGGTTCCAATTTTTTGCAATAGGTTCCTGGGAATTTGGCATCCCTTTTTCGCTCAGGCCATTTTACATATCAGGACTTGCTGTGGTCATCCTTCTGGCTGCCGTTGTCAGCGCTGTTTCGCGTTCCCGGATAGTGACCATCATTTCTATGGGAGTTGCCGGCTACGGTATATCTCTCATTTTTCTGTATTACAGTGCCATTGACCTGGCGATTACGCAAATCCTCGTGGAAACTCTCACTGTGGTGATGTTTATGGCTATCTTGCAAAGACTTCCCCGCTTTGCGGTTCTTTCAAAACGCTCGACCCGTTTACGCGATTTCCTGATTGCCCTTTCTTTTGGGGGAATTATGACCCTCCTTGCATTGAAGGCTGTTAATGTTAACCTTAATGCTTCCATTTCCGGTTTCTTTTTGGAAAACAGTTATACCAAAGCATTTGGTGAGAATGTGGTTAATGTGATTTTGGTGGATTTCCGTGCACTCGATACGCTGGGAGAAATTGCAGTCTTGACCATTGCTGCAATAGGGGTATTTGTATTGTTATCATCTAAAAAGGAAAAGTTATGAATTCAGTTATTCTTCAATTAGCTGCAAAATACCTGAAATGGTTGCTCATCGTTTTTGCCGTTTTTGCGCTGTTTCGGGGACATAACGACCCGGGAGGTGGTTTTATCGGAGGGCTAATGGCTGGGCTGGCCATTGTTTACAGGGGGTTTGCCTATAATGCCTTTGAGGTGAAAGAAGCCCTCATAAACCGGCCCGAACGCTACATCGGAATTGGACTTCTTGCTGTCCTTTTGAGTTTTGTGCCTTCTCTCCTGAAAAATGAGACCCTGATGACCGGACTATGGATGAAAATTCCCAATCCCCTCGGAGAGGACATTAAACTCGGAACACCGTTTTTGTTTGATTTGGGGGTTTTCTTCACTGTTATTGGTGTGACCTTATTATTTATTTTTTCATTAACACAAAAAAGATAATGGAGATAATTTTAGCAATAGTCGTAGGTGGATTGTATACAGCAGGTGTATACCTGATGCTTCGCAGAAGTATCCTGAAGTTTATCATCGGGCTGATTTTTATGAGCAATGCAACCAATTTGCTTGTTTTTGTATCTGCCGGACTGATTCCGGGAAGCCCGGCTTTTCTGGAGGCTGGTCAAAAACAAGCCGGGAATTTGGCTGATCCCTTGCCCCAGGCTCTTGTATTAACCGCCATTGTGATAGGGCTGGGGATTGTCGTTTTTACGCTGGCCCTGAAATACAAATTTTTTGAAATGACCGGGACTGATGATTTGGATCAGTTGAAAAAAACCGATAATTGATTATGACCCTAGTTGCATTGCCCATATTGATTCCGTTTGTGCTGATAATCAGTTTTGTTTTTATCCGCTCTGAGCGTTTATCCCGCTGGTTAGGCCCTGCCGGTGCCGGTATTCTTATCCCGCTTGTGGTTTATCTTTTTACGCTGGTTCGAAAAGAGGGTGTGTTGGTGCTCCAGATGGGAGGGTGGGAAGCCCCCTTTGGCATTACGCTGGTGGTGGATTACCTGAGTGCTCTTATGCTGATGGTTTCGGCGCTTATTATTTTTGCTATCGCCCTCTATGCCCTTCGTTTTCTTCCGCAAGGAATAAAGCTTCACCGTTTTTTCATTTTTTTCTTTGGACTGACTATGGGGTTGAACGGTGCCTTTGTTACCGGCGATGTGTTTAATCTTTTTGTCTGGTTTGAAGTTATGCTGATGTCCTCTTTTGTGCTCATCACTTTAGGACGTACCAAAGAACAATTGGAGGGAGGAATAAAGTACCTTGCCCTGAATCTTGTTGGTTCGCTGCTTTTTCTGGCTGGAGTCGGCCTGCTTTACGGGAAAACAGGAACCCTGAATATGGCACACCTGGCCGAAATCCTCAAAAATGATGAACAGGCTATCCTCATGAATACATCGGCCGTCCTGTTTTTTGTGGCTTTTGGAATCAAAGCAGCTGTTTTTCCGCTTTATTTCTGGTTGCCCGCCTCCTACCATACCCCCAATATTACCATTTCATCTCTCTTTGCCGGTCTTCTGACTAAAGTTGGTGTCTACACTTTCATACGTTTTTTTACCTTGTTTTTTGTTCACGACCCGCAATTCTGGCATCAACTGCTCCTTATTATTGCCGGGTTTACCATGGTAACCGGCGGAATGGCGGCAGCAGCGCATTACGAAGTGCGGCGTATTCTTTCCTATCATATTATTAGTCAGATAGGTTATATGATAATGGGCCTGGGTATATTTACCCCTCTTGCCATTGCCGGAGCAATCTTTTTTACTATCCACAATATGATTGCCAAAACCAATACCTTCCTGGTTTCGGGAATGATTAACAAGGTGAAAGGAACTTATGAACTGAAGGATGTCGGCGGTTTATTTAAACAGAATCCACTGATGGCCGTATTGTTTGTCATTCCGGCTTTTGCCCTCGCTGGCGTGCCGCCCATTTCCGGCTTTTTTGCCAAATTTATCCTTATAAAGGCAGGAATTGAAAATGGCAATTATGTTATCACTGCTGTTGCTGTTCTTACCGGAATGCTTACCCTCTATTCCATGATTAAAATCTGGAATGAGGCTTTCCTTAAGAAACAACCGGAAAATGACTATGCAACAAAGCCTCCCGAAAAATTGAAGTTCTCCGATTATCTGTCATCCATAATTCTTGGAGCAGCCAGTATCTTAATGGGGCTTTTTGCTGCTCATTTTTTTGATTATACGATGGAGGCTGCCAATCAGCTTACGAATCCGGAACTTTATATTGAAACCATTTTGAAAAGAATGAGCCCATGAAACTTTTGAAAAAAATATATTTCTCTCTGGAATTTGTTGGTTTTTACATGACCAAACTGATAGAGGCTAATCTGTATATCGCCTGGGATATTTTAACGCCCAAAATGCATGCAAAACCGGCCTTTATGGAAGTACCTGTAACTTTAAAATCAGACCTTGGATTGTTGCTTTTCAGTAACCTGCTGTCAATGACACCGGGAACACTAAGCATAGATATAGGCAAAGACAAAAAAACAGTGCTGGTGCATGTTCTGTATTATTCTACCAGCGATTTAATGCTAAAGTCTTTCAACACGATTCAGAATAAAATTAAACGGATAACCGAATAAGCTATGGAAGGTTCAGTTTCTGATATTGTTTTAATTATTGCATTCTCGATGCTTTTGGCTGCATTGTTGCTGGCGTTTATCCGTTTGCTGAAAGGTCCGTCCATTAATGACCGCATTGCAGCTATGGATTTGATTGCTTCGGTAGTGATGGGTTTTGTGTTGGTTTACAGTGTAATAATAAATAAATCAATTTATTTTGATATTCCTGTAATCATTTCTTTGATTTCATTTATTGGCACGGTTGCCATTTCAACTTATTTAAAAAACAGGTATGGATAAAATAGTCATTTCAACATTAATTTTGGCAGGAGCTTTTTTCATTTTGATTGCCGCAATAGGGTTATTGCGGTTTAAAGATTTGTACAGTCGTCTTCATGCAAGCACAAAAGCGCCGTCATTCGGTATGTTCTTAATTGTGCTGGGTGTTAGTATTTTTTTTAATACACCCATTGTTTACCTGAAAGGATTGTTTATTATTATTTTTATCTATCTCACTGCGCCTCTTGCGGCACATGCCATTGTGCATTCGTTCAGTAAGGACCAATCGCAGGAACAAAAATTCGATTGATGTGCCCGTTTCCGGTGATAACCCCAGGGGGCTGATACGGATTTTTTCTCTGTGAAGCGTTGATTCAACGGAGGAAGTTTTTTTCAGTGTTGGGTTTTAAGCTTTAATATCTCTTATAGCAGGGGGTACTGCAGAATAATGTTGATTTCTTTTGAATGTGTTTGTTTGGGTAACGGTTTTTCTCCATTTTTGCATGTGAAACAAAAAAGGAATTACCATGTCAGGACATAGCAAATGGTCAACCATAAAGCGAAAGAAAGGTGCCCTGGATGCCAGGCGGTCCAAGATGTTTTCCAAACTTTCGAAAGAGATAACCGTTGCAGCCAAACTGGGAGGGAATGATGTGGAAGCGAATTCGAGATTGCGGCTTGCTGTGCAAAATGCCAAAGGGCAAAATATGCCCAAAGACGTTATTCAAAGGGCCATTAACAAGGCTGAAAAAGACACTTCCAATTTTGAGGAAATGACTTTTGAGGGCTACGGCCCCGGCGGAGTAGCTATTTTTGTGGAATGTCTTTCTGATAATAACAATCGTACGGTAGGAAGTGTGCGTTCTTCCTTTGCCAAGCATAATGGCCATTTGGGCACCAATGGTTCTGTGGCTTTCCTTTTCGAAACCAAAGGAATTTTTGTGGTGCCCGTAACCGACAATCTCAATCGCGATGATTTTGAACTCGAAATGATTGATGCTGGCGCAGAAGAAATGGAAGAGAATGGTGGTATTATTGAAATTACCAGTGCCATGGAGGATTTTGGCAATATCTCAAAGAAACTCGAAGAATTGGGGATTGAAACCGAAAGTCAGGGATTGCAGCGTATTCCGGTAACAACTACAGCACTCGATGTGGAAGAGGCGAAGAAAGTGTTACGCCTGGTTGATCGCCTCGAAGAGGATGATGATGTTCAGAATGTATACCATAACCTGGAAATAACACCTGAACTTGAAGCAGCTCTTAACGAAGACTGACTTGTAGTTCCCTGCCACTGGTGGATTGACAGGCCACTCTTTCCGGGAAGCAGGGAAAATCTCAAGATGAGAAAGCCATCGAAAGAGAGTTGAATAATCCACTATGAATGTTTTAGGTTTTTCCCTTATATTTGCAGGCGAAAAGTTATTCAGAATGTGTTTTTGTCTTTTTAGAAAGGAATATTAATGAGGGTACTTTTTTTTGTTTTTGCCGGGTTTATTTTAGTTCAGCAATCGATCGCCCAGGATGTTTTTTCTCCGTTTCAACCTGTTGGATCGGTACACTCCGATGGTGAAACGATTACGCTTTTGGAGAAAGTAAATGTTAACCAGGACCCCCGTCTTAAGAAAATGCTAAATTGGCACATCAGAAACAATAAAAAACGGGACGGAATGGAAGGATTTCGTGTTGAAATTTTTTCCAGTTCAGCCCTTAATGCCAAAGAAAAAGCATTTGAAGAGAAGGTTGCCTTTTTGAAGTTATATCCGGGGAATAATGTCCATGTGATATTTATCGCTCCTGTTTTTAAAGTGCGGATTGGTGATTTCAGGACTAAAAATGAGGCTCTTAAGTTGCATAAAGAAATGGAGGATGATTATCCGGGAGCGTTTATCGTTCCTGATATTATTGATTTTCCTTTGCTGAAACCAGAAAATTATGAGTGATCCAATCAAGCACGAGTGCGGGATAGCTTTAATCCGTTTGTTAAAACCTTTATCTTTTTACCGGGAAAAATACGGTACCTGGAAATATGGCCTCAATAAGCTGTACCTTCTGATGGAAAAACAGCATAACCGGGGGCAGGATGGCGCAGGCATTGTATGCGTCAAGGATCATCTCGAACCAGGTAGTGCCTATATCAATCGTTACCGTTCTATTCAGCCCAATCCTATAAAAGATGTTTTCGACCGCATCAACAAACCGCTGAAGAAAGCCATACGCAAAGGTACCGATGTGGAAAATTGTGATTGGGCTTATCAACATTATCCTTATGCAGGTGAACTCTATCTGGGACATTTAAGGTACGGGACGTTCGGGAAGAACAGTATCGGATTTGTTCATCCTGTGATGCGACAGAATAACTGGAAGTCGAGAAACCTGGCTCTGGCAGGCAACTTTAATCTGACCAATACCGATGAGCTGTTTAAGGTGCTTGTAGGGTTGGGGCAGCATCCCAAAGCCTATACCGATACCGTGACCGCGCTCGAAAAGGTAGGCCATTTTCTGGATGAGGAGAACCAATTGCTATTTCGAAAATATAAGAATGAAGGGTATAAAAATTTTGAAATTTCGCCTTTGATTGAAGAAAATCTGGATATCCAGAATATTCTGGAACGGGCGACCAAAGACTGGGACGGAGGATATGCCATGGCCGGGCTTATCGGTCACGGAGATGCCTTTGTGGTGCGTGATCCATGGGGAATCAGACTGGCGCACTATTACCATGACGATGAAATTGTGGTTGTTGCTTCGGAACGCCCGGTGATTCAAACGGCTTTGAACGTACAATGGGACCAGGTCCATGAGATTGCTCCGGGCGAAGCCCTTATTGTAAAGAAAAAAGGAGAAGTCAAGCGGGAAATGATCCGCGTTCCCCATAAAAAGGCGTCCTGCTCTTTTGAACGCATCTATTTCTCACGGGGTAGCGACCGAAATAT
>CAYTDH010000055.1:0-15230 GCA_964436325.1 uncultured Tangfeifania sp. | reverse complement strand
ACAACTTCCACTACCTGGTAACCAACCACAAGCAACAAGTTCAACTCCTGAAAGAAGGCCCCGGGCACTTCCCTCACCCCTTCGTCCGGGCAACATTTTTAATCCTGTAAGGTTTTTTCTGTTGCGACTCATAATAGGTCCTCATCAGCAGTTCAGCGATAATACCTATTGTAATGAATTGAATTCCGCCCATCACCAGCAATATTCCAAGCAGGAGGAGGGGTTTCCCCCATATATCGTTGCCGAGGATTTTCAAAATGAAGAGATACAGATTGATAAGAATACCGATTCCGAGGGTAATAAACCCCAGAGCACCAAAAAGGTGCATCGGGCGTTGCAGGTATCTTTTGAAGAACAGCATCAGAATGAGGTCGCTCATGACCCTGAACGTACGGTTGAGACTATACTTGGAAGATCCAAATTCACGCGGACGGTGATTCACATCCGTTTGGGTAATACGGGTAGCTCCTTCCTGGGTAATCAGGACGGGAATAAACCGGTGTAATTCACCATAAATGTGAATGCTCTTAATGGTCTCGCGGGTAAAAATTTTAAGGGTACACCCCAGATCCCTCATCCGGGTACCAGTTGATTTGCGGATCATGTAGTTAGCGATTTTGGAAGGCACCTTTCTCAGGAACATCCCATCCTTCCGGTTGGCCCGCACTCCGGCAACCATATCCCAGTCCTCTGTTTCCATCATCCGGAGCATACGTGGGATATCTGCCGGATCGTTCTGCAGGTCGCCATCTATCAGTGCCACAAATTCACCTTCGGTCTGATCGATCCCGGCTTGCAGGGCAGAGCTCTGACCGTAATTTCTTTTCAACTCCACCAAAACAAACCGTTCATCATTGATATTCCGGATGGCGGTCCGGGTACCGTCGGTAGAGCCGTCATCCACGAAAATGGCTTCGTAATCGATTCCTTCCAGGGCTTGCTTGATTTGCTCCGATAAGGGCTGAACATTAGGCTCTTCATTAAAAACACAAATCACCAACGAGAGTTTCTTCATTTTTTTATTGCTTTCAGGTTTCCGGACCATGCCTTTTCATTTTCCGCGACAAATGTACACATTTCCATCTCAAAAAAGGAAATCCCTTCCTCCGGGTTTTATTTCCCTGATATAAGAAAACCGAACCGTTTGATACCCCCACTCACGCACACTATGGTGATACTGAACCCGTAAGGCATTCGCACCAAAGCTTTTTTGCAGGTCAAAATTGAGTTGCATGGGGCGGTCGCGTCTGTTTTTATATCCCGAGTAACCCGACCAGGAGGCTGAGAATAGCCAATTCTGTTTTTCAAAATCAGCTCCAAGGGCATAAAGGAGGGCATCATTCTGCAGGTTGTTTTCATCATTGGTCTGCCAACTGTAAAACCCCACCAATCCAAAAGGCCGGAAAAGGCCATTTTGAATATCACCCTGAACTTTCGAAAAACTAAAATCAAAGAAATAGCCCGGACTATCGGAATGACGGGCTGCTTTTAGCTGTCCTCCTGAAGCTGTTTTTGCCGTAAAACGGAACAGCGTATTGGGAAAACGGCGGTTTTTAGACACCTGTACCAGCGTACTGAAATAAAAATCGCCCACGGAATAACCTTTTCCATCCTTGTCGCGCGCAAACCGCTCGTCCCTGATCGATTCGGAAAAGGCATACCGCTCCAGTATCATCCCATACATTTCTATGGCAATTTTTTTGTTGGCAAAAGGAATGGTTAAATGGCCCGACAAGTCCTGCGTAGGATCTCCAGGATGAAAATGACCCGATGTTATGATTTCCCAGGTGGTTTTTCCCTGCAGAATTCCCTTTTTCACGGGAGGAACGGGCAAAGCATTGGGTCCAAGATACCCCGGCGTTATTTTCATCCAGTTGCGCCAGCCAGGGTCTCCCTCCTGCCATCCGTGCCGCTCATTCCACCAGGTATAATCATCCACATCGTTTTGAGCAAGGGCAGGAGACACGGAGAACAAAAAAATAAAAAGCAATAGCCCAATCCTTATCTTCATATTCATGACTTTCGGGAATCAAAATAAAAAACCCTTCAGGAACATTCTGAAGGGCGAAGAAATTAAATTCCCAGTTTTTCTCTTATCTGAGGCGGAATGGCATCCTTATGCACCATAATATCCATAGTTTTGTAACTGACGTATGGTTTTGAAACATAAAAATAACCATCATACTTGTTGTAATCTCCCCACGAATTTTTCACCTTATAAAAGGTTTTCCCTTCCTGGTCTTTGGCCATCCCTATAATGTGCATTCCATGATCGTCGGTCGTCTGAAAATTATCGAATGCAGCCTGCCGCATTTCCTGATTTACTTCCATTTCCGGTACCGGCTTTTCAAGTTGGTATAGCTCTTTTTCTTTCTCCCTCTCGGGCAACTCCTCCCAGCGGGTGATTTCGGCATCGGACATGTCGGGTTCGGGAACAGCAGGCAAAACAGCTATTCCTTTATTGCTCGAAACAAACCCCTTTTCGCTGACATCTGCAGCCCAGGCTATGGTATATCCGTTGATCAACGAATAATCAATAATTTCTTCCAGGTCTTTCAATGGCACATTGTACATTTCATCCCACGACCAGTTATCAGGAACTTCCAGTATAAATTTGGAATAAAAGGGATGATGGGTATAGGAAGTTATTTCAACATAATCAGTCATATTCAGCCCCACATAATCGCGGGCAAAACTAAGGGGGGTATAGGTCTCTCCCTCGTATTCAAATTCCCGGGGTAGTTCCCCAAGGTAACTGTCGAGGGTTTTCCGGAAAGCCTCCCGCCAGGCAGTACTTAACTTACGGTTCTTATTTTCAATCACAGCATCCACAAACTCGCGCAATACGCGGTCCATCTCGCCATGAACATGATTTTCCTCTCCGTATTCAAGCCCGTCGTAAACCGACTCAGGAACAATACCATATTTTGAAATCATATTGGTTACATCATGAAAAGCACCTCCTGCAGCAAAATTAAGGTTCCCGTGCACGCGGACATGCTTTTTTGCTTTTTCATTATAGGTGTGCCAAACAATGAACATTTCGGAAAGATTCACCTCCGGTTTGCCTAACCGAAGCATTTCTGACTCCAAAAGCGACAAACCTGAAAACGACCAACATGTTCCGGAACGGTGCTGGTCTTTTACCGATGTTGCCGGGAGTTCTAAAATATCTTCGAAAATATATCCTTTGGGTTCCTTTTTCTCCTTTGAATTATCCTCAGAAAACGCATGCAATGAGGGGAGCAAAAGCAAAACACCTAACAACCAATAAAAAAAATTCCGTTTCATACAAGTTTCTGTTAAAAGCTTTTTAAATTCTTATGTTGGGTCAAAAATAATATTTTTAACGAAAATTTTACCATAAGATAACAGTGGAGAAAAGTTAAAAAACTGAAAGATCGCTTCCTTTTTTTCTTTAAATGCTATTTTTGTTGATCAGGAACACAAAAAAATGAAGAAAACCGTTTACACAATTGTTTTATTGATATCACTGGCATTTTCAGCCGGTGCACAACTCAATATTGACCATTACATCAGGGTCGGGCGCACACGCATATCCATCGATAACTTCACCGGCGCCATAGAATATTTCAACATTGTTATAAAGTTCAAACCCTACCTTCCGGAGGCTTATTTTTTCCGTGGTGTGGCCAAACACGAACTGGAAGATTTCCGGGGGGCCATCCTTGATTACGACCAAGCCATTGAGATCAAACCTTTCTATCCGCAGGCCTATATGAACCGCGGCATGGCTTACCACAATCTCCGCGAATATGAAAAAGCCATTGAAGATTACAATAGAGCACTGGAATTTCATCCCGACAACGAATCGATCTATAACAACCGAGGAATCGCCAAACTGGCCATGGAAAATGTAGAGGGAGCCATTGAAGATTACAACAAAGCACTGGAGATCAACCCCAAATCGACCCATGCCTTAATGAACCGGAGCAATGCCAGGATTGTGAAAGGCGACACTGAAGGAGCCATCCGCGACCTGAATCAGGTCATTATTATTCGTCCTCATTTTGCCGGGGCCTACCTCAACCGCGGGCTGGCCCGTTTTGAAATGGAAGATTATGCTTCAGCTCTGCGTGATTACGACCAGTGCATTGAATTGGATTCCCAAAATGCCCTGGCCTATAACAACAGGGGGATTGTAAAGCATAAACTGGAAGACTATGCCGGGGCAATCATGGATTATAACATGGCGCTCAATCTGAATCCTGAAATGGCCAGTGCGTATTTCAACCGGGCAATGGCCCGGGAAATCCTCGACCGGCCGGGTTATGAGCAGGATTACCAGATTGCCGCCCAGCTCAATCCTCGCTTCGACCTCGAAAGCCGGAGACTCGACGCCCAGCAACTGGCTCAAAATCAACAACAACAACAACAACAATCCGGACAGGGCACAGCATCTTCCGGAGGACAAAGCGGTCAGAATAGTTCTCAACAGGGAAATTCAGGCGCACAGACTCAGGACGGGAATAGCTCCACCGGTGACGATAAAAGCGATGAAGACGAAGAACAACGCAACCGCAGGCGCCGTCCCAACCTCATTATCGAAGATACCCGCGACCTTCCCTCCGAAGAGGAATCTATTGAAGACGGGCGCATTCAAAACAGAAATATTGTTATCGACCTTCAGCCCTTGTTTATCGTGGCAGCATTTGAAAAAAATGACGTCGATTATAACCGGTCTCAATATTATAATCTGGCCATTGATCAGTTAAACGCCCGCAATAATTACAATCCTACGCTAACTATCACCAACAAACCGGTAGAAAAATACCAGGAAACCTTTGAGAATTTTGTTCTTTATTTCAATGCCCGCCTCGAAATCGATGAAAGCAGCCATAATTACCTCAACCGTGGAATATTCCACAGCCTTACGGGTGATTTTAATGCAGCACTGGAAGACATCAACCAGTCCATTGCACTCAACCCCGACAAGTCGGTTGCCTATTTTGTCCGGGGAAATTCCCGTTACAAAATGATTGAACAAATCGAACAAATTGAGAGCACTCCCGAGGCTGTTACCGTCCCGCTGGGCAGCACCCTTCCTGAAGAATCTGAAAGCCCGCCTGCCGCTCTTCCTGAATACCAAAAAATTCTGGATGATTACCAAACTTTGCTCTATCAGAAACCCGAATTCTTTTTTGGCTACTTCAACCGTGCATACATCAAACTGCGGCTCAGTGAATACAAAAGTGCCATTGAAGACCTGAACCGGGCCATTAAAATGGAGCCGGAATTTGCTGAAGCCTACTTTAACCGGGGGCTTACCAAGATTTACCTCAACGATATTGAGGGGGGTGCTCTTGACCTCAGTCGTGCCGGAGAATTGGGAATTGACGGAGCTTATAACATTATTAAACGGTATTGTAACTGATTTTTTCTGTTTTCTCCAACATTTCCCTTATTTTTACAGCACTTAAAAACCAACTAAAAAACATTTTGATGAGGAATACCATCTTCTTAACAGCATGGGGTATGCTTTTTATAGTCCTTGTTTCCTGTGCAAAACGAGAACCTACCGACCTGACCAAAACGCGTTTTATTCCTTTGCCCGTTAAAGTTACGGCCACCGGAGCGTCTTTTGAAATTAAACCCTCTAATACCATTTACTATCATGAGGATTTTGAACAATTGAAACAAACCGGATTATACCTGGCTTCTGAATTGAACCGAATTTCAGCCCTCGCCCCGGAGGTAAAAGCCACAGATGAAGTTCCCCGGAATGGCATTTTTCTTACTTTATCTGAAAAAGATGACGGACTAACCGGTCAAGGGTATGACCTCAACATCGGGAAAAAACGCATTGATATCAAAGGAAAAGATGAAGCCGGATGTTTTTTTGCCATCCAGACCCTTCTCCAGACATTGCCTATAAAGGCCATGGACGGTGAAATCCTGGAAGTACCCACCGGAAATATACGCGATTTTCCAGAATATGCCTACCGGGGGGCAATGCTCGATGTGGCCAGGCATTTTTTCGGGGTCGATGAGGTGAAAAGGTTCATCGATTACCTTACGACCTATAAAATGAACCACTTGCATCTTCACCTTTCCGATGACCAGGGATGGCGCATTGAAATAAAATCGTGGCCCAAACTCACCGAAATTGGCGGAAGTACAGAAGTAGGAGGTGGCGAAGGGGGGTATTATACCCAGGAGCAATATTCGGAGATAGTCCGTTATGCAGAAGAACGGCATATCACCATCATTCCGGAGATCGATATGCCCGGGCACACCAACGCCGCCCTGGCCTCTTATGCCGAACTCAATTGCGACGGGAAAGCGACCGATTTATATACCGGCATTGAAGTTGGATTCAGCACATTATGCACGGATAAAGAAATTACCTACCAGTTTGTTGATGATGTGGTGGGAGAAATAGCTGCCCTCACTCCCGGACCCTATTTTCACATCGGAGGCGATGAATCGCATGTTACAGAAAAGGAGGATTACATCTACTTTGTGAACAGAGTACAACAAATTGTCAGGGATCATGGAAAAAAAATCATCGGGTGGGATGAGATTGCCAATGCCACGTTGACGGACGAGGTAACGGTTCAGTACTGGGCCGATATTGAAAACACCACCATGGCTGTTGAACAGGGAGCGCAGGTAATCATGTCACCCGCATCCAAAGCGTACCTCGATATGCAATACGATTCCACCAGCCTCTATGGCCTCCACTGGGCCGGATATATTCCACCCGACACCGCCTACATGTGGAATCCGGCAACCCTGGTTGAAGGGGTCAACAAAGAAAATATCCTGGGCATTGAAGCTCCACTGTGGACTGAAACGCTTTCAACCCTGGATGAAATCGAATACATGGTTTTCACGCGCTTACCCGGACTTGCAGAAATAGGCTGGACCGCTCCGGAATTGAGAAACTGGGAGAATTATAAAGAGAGACTGGCCGGCCACGGAAAACGTTTTGATGCCATGGGAATCGACTATTACCAGTCCCCCCGGATTCCATGGGAAAATTGATTTCCGGATATCTTTGTTTTACAGTTAAAATCATTTTGTTGAAAATGCAACCCGAAATGAATTAAAAAAACAAATAACAAACAATACTCATTTAAATTACCAAAAAACAGATGCAAACAAAAAGAAGGGATTTTTTAAAAAAGGTGGGGGCAGCAACAGCAGGGCTGAGCCTTTTTCCGACCATTGTAAAAGCTTCCGCCCTGGGGCGTGACGGAAATGTACCCCCCAGCGACAGGCTGAATATGATTTTGATAGGCGCGGGTTCTATGGGACGCGGAAATTTAGGGACGTTTCTCAATTTCGAAGACATCCAGGCCACTGCAGTTTGTGACATTGATGATAAACAAGCTGGCACGGCCAAAAAGATGATCGACGACAAGTATGAAAACACCGATTGCCGGGTCTACAAAGATTACCGGGAAATTCTTGAAAAAGAGGATGCCGACACCGCCATTCTTGCCCTTCCCGACCACTGGCATGCGCTGATTGGTGTGGCTGCCGTCAACAAAAAAATAGATGTTTACGGTGAAAAACCGCTGGCCCGTTCCATCGTTGAAAGCAGGGCTATTGTAGATGCAGCTCAAAAAAACAACGTGGTCTGGCAAATGGGAAGCTGGCAACGTTCAGTGGCTCATTTCCACAAAGCTGCCGAGCTTGTGCGCAACGGCCGGATAGGGAAAGTGGAGTTTGTTGAAGTGGGCTTACCCGACGGGGGCCATTACATTGGCAATCCCCCTGTTCAAGCTGTTCCCGAAGGTGTCGACTGGGACATGTGGCTCGGTCCCGCACCCAAAGTGCCCTTCCGTGGAGTTATCCACTGGAACTGGCGCTGGATTATGGACTATTCAGGCGGACAACTAACCGACTGGGCAGGACACCATATCGATATCGCCCACTGGGGACTTGGACTTGATGGTACGGGTCCTGTAACCATTGAAGGAACCGGAAGAGCCAATAATGACGGCATCTATGACGTGCCTGCGGTTTACGATTTCACCTGCAAATATGCCAATGGCCTCGAAATGCGGGTGGCCAACAAATCACAAACAGAACACGGAATGGGAACCCTCTGGAAAGGAACTGACGGATGGATCCATGTGCACAGAGGAGGAATAAACGCTTCGGATGATGCCATCCTTCAGGAAAAAATCGGAAGAGATGAAGTGCCACTCTACAAAAGTACCAACCACCAGCGGAATTTTGCAGATTGTGTAAAATCAAGGGAAAAGACCATTACACCCGTTGAAACCGGACACAGCTCTATTGCTGTAGGTCTTCTCGGGGAAATTGCCATTATTACCGGTCAAAAACTGCACTGGAATCCGGAAACAGAACAATTTACCGATAACAATGCCTATGCAACGCATCTCCTGAAAAGGCCTTACCGGGAACCCTGGTCGCTTTAATCAATTCGTCATTAATTTCAAAATATCAAAAAAACAGAATGTTATGCAAAAAATAAAAACAGGAATTATCCTGGCCATTGTATCGATAGCGCTGGTAACCATGTCGTGTTCCCAAAAAACAGATATGAATGCCTTAATCGTAACCGGCCAGAACAATCATAACTGGCAAAAAAGCAGCCGTTATCTGGAGGATATCATTGAAAAATCGGATCTTTTTACGGTCGAAACAACCCAGTCTCCTGCCCAGGGAGAGGATATGTCTGAGTTCATCATCGACTTCAGCCCTTATGATTTGGTTGTTCTTGACTACAACGGCGACGAATGGCCGGAAGAGACCAAAAATAATTTTGTGCAGTACGTGGAAAACGGCGGTGGTGTCTTGGTATACCACGCATCCGATAATGCCTTTCCCGACTGGCCCGAATACAACCAGATGATTGGTCTTGGAGGATGGGGAGGTCGCGATGAGAGCTCCGGTCCCTATGTTTACATTGAAGACGGTGAGGTCGTTCGCGATGACAGTCCGGGAGGCGGCGGCACCCATGGAGCTCAGCGGGAATTCGTGGTGGAGGCCTTTCTGCCCAATCACCCGATAATCGACGGATTACCCCAAAAATGGCTACATGCCAAAGATGAACTTTATGCCAACCTGCGGGGCCCCGCGGAAAATATGGAGATCCTTGCCTTTGCCCATTCCCTGGTAACCGGAAAAAACGAACCCATGCTGATGACCATCACCTACGGAGAGGGCCGTATTTTTCACACGGTTCTGGGCCATGCCGGCGGAGGCATTTTCTTTCCGGCAATGGAGTGTGCAGGATTTGTAACAACGACCCAACGGGGAGCTGAATGGGCAGCCACCGGAAAAGTGACCCAGGATATTCCCGAAAACTTCCCTACCGAAACAGAAACAGTTCTCTGGCCCTTCTTCGAAGATATCCACGGCGATATTACGCCTTTTGTCGAGCGAATGACTGTTTATGAAATTGGCCATTCAGACGAAAGTTTTAATATTTTTCAAAAGCTCATCAGGGAAAACCTGGATAACCCGGATAAAATGAACGAATACCACAGTGTTATCATTGAAATGCTGGAATCTTCAGAAACTACGGATGAATGCAAAAAAATCCTTTTGAAGGAATTCTCCTGGATGGCAAACGATTCCTACGTAGAAGTGTATGAAGCACTCAAAGAAGTCCCGGCTCTGGCCAATGAAGCCCAATATGCCCTGGACCGGATGAATTAGTATTCTTCCAAACGATAGATGGACCGTCTTTCGATCACCGTCGGTGTCGCTTGGAGCGACACCGGCGGTTTATCTCACATTTCCTACTCATCCGTGTTCATTCGTGAAATTCGTGGCTAAACCAACTACCGCCCAATAAACCTACCAATTTGACAATTCCACAATTTCACAATTCCACAATTTCACAATTTCACAATTTCACAATTTCACAATTTCTCAATTTCTCAATTTCTCAATTTTTCAATTTCTCAATTTTTCAATTTTCCCATTTTTCCATTTTTTCATTTCCTTCAAAAAATGTTTTTCAACATATTTCCCGAACCGCAAAGCTTTGCGAAAACCTTTGCGGTGAAGGGCGCACCATATGCGGGTTGCAAAGGAAAAAAAGATTGGTCATCTTTACATTGAAAAAAATAAACAGACATGAAAAAAAGAGCAGTTGTAACAGGAGCCGGAGGCTTTATTGCAGGCCATCTGGCCCGGAGGTTAAAAGACGAGGGCTATGATGTCCGCGCAGTGGATAAAAAACCGCTGACCGAATGGTATCAGGTGCATGATGATTGCGACAACCTCGTCCTGGATTTGAATGTAAAAGAAAATTGTTACACCGCGGTAAACGGTTACAACGAAGTGTATAACCTGGCAGCCGATATGGGAGGCATGGGCTTCATCGAGAACAATAAAGCCGACTGCATGCTCAGTGTACTCATCAACACCCATATGCTCATGGCTGCCCGCGATCTGGGAGTAACCCGCTTCTTTTACTCTTCATCAGCCTGCGTGTACAATGCAGAAAAACAGACCGACGTTCACAATCCCGGACTGAAAGAGTCCGATGCCTATCCGGCCATGGCTGAAGACGGCTATGGATGGGAGAAATTATTCTCCGAAAGAATGTGCCGCCATTTCATGGAGGATTATGGTTTAACCACCCGCGTGGCCCGTTTTCATAACGTATATGGTCCATTCGGAACATATGACGGGGGACGGGAAAAAGCACCTGCTGCCATGTGCCGCAAAGTGATTGACGGCGAACTGTACGGTAAGGATGAAATCCTGATCTGGGGAGACGGTGAGCAAACCCGTTCGTTTATGTATATTGACGATTGCATCGACGGCATCCTGAAGATCATGTACAGCAACATTGAAGAACCCATCAACCTGGGCAGCGACGAAATGGTTTCGATCAACCAGTTGGTAGACCTTGTAGAAAATATTGCCGGGTACAAACTGAAGAGAACCTACGATTTGGATGCTCCCAAGGGAGTAAGAGGCCGAAACAGCGACAATACCCTCATAAAGGAATACCTCGGCTGGGCCCCCTCCTACCCCCTGTCAAAAGGCATGAAAAAAACCTATGACTGGATAAAGGAGCAGATGATCGCCATAAAAGACCAAAAATCAGCATAACAAAAAAAACATCAACTTCAGGGGAGTTTTCTCTCCTGAAGTTTTTTATGTCTTTACAAAACGAATTGTATACCAAGCAAAGACCTCATGAGTCAAAAGACAGTAATGGTAAGCGGTTGCTTTGATTTATTGCATGCAGGGCACATCGCTTTTTTTAAAACAGCATCACAATATGGCAAGCTGCATGTATATCTGGGCAGCGACAAAAACCTGAAATTGCTGAAGGGAAAAGCCCCCTACTTCTCACAGGAAGAACGCCAATACATGGTACAGGCGGTCAGGTATGTTGAAAAGGCCCAAATTGCAACCGGCAGCGGAATGCTTGACTTTGAACCTGATCTAAAAAAACTCCGGCCCGATATTTTCATTGTCAATTCCGACGGATATACTCCTGAAAAAAAAAGGTTATGTGAAGAGAATGGCGTGGAACTCCTTGTTTTGGATCGCATTCCCGAAGAAGGGCTTCCGGCTCGGTCGAGTTCAGGGTCAAAAAGAGACCTCAAATTTCCGTATCGGCTTTGCCTTGCGGGTGGCTGGATGGACCAGCCGTGGGTATCGGAAAAGCATCCCGGATCGGTTGTGGTAGCTCAAATCTGGCCTACCATTGATTTCAACGATCGTTCGGGAATGGCCACCAGTTCGCGAATAATTGCTGAAGAACTTTGGGGAAACAGCCTTCCTGAAGGCGATCCGGTTCGAAACGCGCGCCTCCTTTTTGGCGCCGAAAACCCACCGGGATCTCCTTATATTTCGGGAACCCAGGACCACATCGGATTGTTGGTCCCGGGAATCAGCCGCATCGATTATTCAGGAAAATTCTGGCCACACCATATCGAGAATACCGTGGACCCGGAAACATGTGAATGGCTCTCGCATGTCCTGCACCTGGCTCCCCTGAAACCACGGCCGGAAGGATATAATCCCATCCGGAAAAAAAACCTGACCACACCGGTTATTAAAAGACTGGGAGAGGCAGGAGAAGCATGCTATCAGGCTATACTGAAAAAAGACGTGAGTGAACTTGGAGCATCGATGAAAGAAACCTTTTTTTGCTGGCGTGAACTACTGCCCGATACGGTCCCTGACTGGGTTATGGCGGAGATGCAAAACAACTGGTTTCCAAATTATTCAGGTGCCATTACCTCCGGCAGCGGAGGAGGTTATGTGGTGTTCCCCACCGAAAAGGAAGTAGAAGGAACCATGCGAATAAAAGTGAAATATTAAAAAAAGCAGGGGAAGTGCTTTGGCAACCTCAAAAGACCTCGACAAAAGTCTGGTAACATTTAACTCAAAACTGAAATGAATCATTATGCCTGAATATAAAAGATATTGCAAAACGCTGCAACTGGAAGATAATCCTCAGTTGATCAAGGAGTATAAAAAAGTCCATGCCCCTGGTGCGGCCTGGCCCGAAATAACCCGTGGCATGAGGGAAGTGGGAATCCTCGATATGGAAATCTATATCCTGGAAAACCAACTCTTCATGATCATGGACACCGTTCCCGGTTTTGACCATGACAAAGCCATGGAGGAACTGGCTCAAAAGCCCCGCCAATCGGAATGGGAAACCTATGTGGCCCGTTTCCAGAAAACATCACCCGATGCCAGCGCCGGCGATAAATGGCAACTCATGGAACGGATATACAAATTGGGAGAATAATAAAATATGATGAATTCGAAAACTTAATTCCGATAATAATGAAAACAAAAATGGCCTTTATGCTTTTGGCTGCAATGATTTTTTCATCATGCGGCACTTCTGGAAAAAAAGAGAGCGGAGAGAAAGAGACTGCTCCCAAATATGAAGAATCATGGGAATCGCTGGCCCGGCACAACGAAGAACCTGAATGGTTTCAGGATGCTAAGCTGGGTATTTACTTTCACTGGGGAGTATATTCCGTACCTGCCTATAGAACAGAATGGTATCCCCGAAACATGCATTTTGAAGGATCTGCTGAATACAACCATCACGTGGAAACATACGGTCATCCTTCCGAGTTCGGGTACCACGATTTTGTTCCGATGTTTGAAGCAGAACATTTTGACCCCGAAGAATGGGCCAGCCTCTTTGTAAAGGCGGGAGCCCGGTTTGCAGGCCCTGTGGCCGAGCACCACGATGGTTTTTCCATGTGGGACAGCGAAATAACTCCATGGAATGCGGCAGACAAAGGACCGAAACGCGACATCACCGGTGAATTGGAGAAAGCGTTCGACGAGCAGGGACTGAAGCTGATAACCACTTTTCATCATGCCCGGAATTTACAGCGGTACAAAGATAAACCCGATGAGAAACATTTCGGAGCCAGCCATTACCCCCTGGTTGAAGGTATGCCGCCTGCCCAGGACGACCCGGAACTCAATTACCTCTATGGCAATATCCCGGAAGACCAATGGCTTGAAGAGGTGTGGTTCGGAAAACTCAAAGAGGTGATCGATAAATACCAGCCCGACATCATGTGGTTCGATTCCTGGCTGGACCAAATTCCCGAAGAATACCAGCAAAAATTTTGTGCTTATTACCTCAATGAAGCCGAAAAATGGGATAAAGAAGTGGTGATTGTCAGGAAACAGGATGACCTCCCTCTGGATGTCAGTGTGGATGACCTGGAAAAATCGCGGAAGAATGAACTGGGGGAGAAGGTATGGATGACCGATGAAACGGTAAGTACAGGAAGCTGGTGTTATACTGAAAACCTGCAAATAAAGCCACCTGAAGATGTACTCCATGTGCTGATCGATATTGTCAGTAAAAACGGAGTTCTCCTTTTGAATATCTCCCCCAAAGCCGATGGCACCATACCCGATGATCAACGGAATGTCCTGTTAACCATGGGTGAATGGCTCGACCAATTTGGAGAATCGATCTATGAAACCCGCCCCTGGTACACCTACGGAGAAGGCCCCACCAAAGAACCTGAAGGGCATTTCAACAATCACCAGGAATTCCTTAAAATCAAGTATTCAGCCAAAGATGTGCGGTATACGACCAAAGACAATGTAATTTACGCTACCATTTTGGGCTGGCCCGGGGCCAACCGTGAAATTACCCTGGAAGCTTTCTCTTCCGATCAGTGGCCTGAACCTAAAAGCATCCAAAAGGTGAGTCTGCTTGGTTGTAATGACAAAATTGACTATGAAATGACCTCCGGTGGCCTCACTTTAAATACACCCGAAAAAACGGTTGACGAGAAGGCGATTGTATACAAAATTGAGCTCACGAATTAACCTCAATCCAGAAATTCTTTATAATGGTTCGCTTTCTGCTTGTCGTTGAAGCGGGCATAAATGGTAGCCAGGTAAGCCGCATAGGCTTTCCTGGCTTCTTTATTCAAATCCCAAAGCTTTTCAAAATAACCCAGTGATTTTTTATAGTCTGCGGTACTCTTGTCCAGCTCTTTCAGAAGCAGACGATACTGCCGTCTGGTTTTATTGTTATTGTAGACCTCCATTTCACGCTGGTAGCGGTTCTCCGCGAGCCAGTAATATTTTTTGGCATTCCATTCAAGGGCTCCAATGTGTTCCGGGTTGATTTCAAGCAATTCAAGGCTAACAGAATCACAAATCTCCGGATGATCCAGTTCCTGATGGATGAAAAAGTACTTTTCCAGGTTTTCCTCTTTCTGCATTTTCTTTTCAGGCAATAATTTCCAGGCATCCAGCGCCTTTTTGTGCATTTCTATTTCATGATAGATGGAAAAAAGGCGTTCATTCACAGCTTCGATATCCTCCTTAAAATGATCGCGGTAGTATTCCAGGGCATTTAATTCTTTGGAGAGGTTGTCTTGTCCGCGGAAGATATCAGCCAATGCTGCATACATCTCTTCATCAGCGTAATTTCTGTACCGGGCCTGGTCGAACCAGTTGACGGCCAACTCCTCCTCTCCGGCTTCAAAAGCAGTTTTTGCCGCCCGTGCATAGGTGGCGCCCTCCACATCTTCTTCTGTTTCCAATTTCTGATTAAAATAGCTCTGCCATGCATCCAGCGCCTGTTCTTCATTTCCTGTAGCTGTCGCCTCGAGGGCTTCCTGTTTGTAATCGGTCAAAATCCGGGGACTTCCGCAACCGATGAGCACCCCGGCAGCTATCAGGAATGAAATAAAAATCTTTTTGATATGTCTTCTCACTTTTCGTTTCATAGGGCAAAGCTAAAATATTCCTTT
>CAYTDH010000054.1:9240-15373 GCA_964436325.1 uncultured Tangfeifania sp. | reverse complement strand
GAGCAGTTCATTGGCAGGGAGATAGCTTTTCCGGATTACTTCTCTGATGTTGGTTTCATTGGCATAGTCGTCGTAATAATAGGATTCGTTTCCGATATCGAAAAACCTGTAGCGACGGTGTTTTAATGGCTGGTGCACCTGAAAAAACAGACAGACTGACTTCATCTTTTATGTGTTAATATTCAAAATGCGTTGATAAACTGCTTTCACTTGTTGAGCTGATTCTTTCCACCTCATCCCTTTGGTTTCGCGTTTCCCTGATTTTTGGAGGTAACCCGCCAGAGAAGGATAATTTAATAATCCAAAAATGGCATCAGCCATGGCATAGGTATCCCAAAAGTCGATTTTGATGGCATTTTCGAGGATTTCGGAAACTCCCGACTGATTGGAGATGATCACCGGCACTCCGGCTTGCATCGCTTCCAGAGGTACAATGCCAAAGGGTTCTGAAACCGAAGGCATGACAAAGACATCGGTTAAGTGATACATCCGGGAAACATCCTCTCCCTCGAGGAAACCGGTAAAATGGAATTTGTCGGCAATTCCCAGTTCGGCCACCCTCTTTATCATTTCGGTCATTTTATCTCCGCTGCCTGCCATGACAAAACGGACATGGTCCATTTTTTTCAATACCAGGTAAGCCGCTTCCACAAAATATCCGGGGCCTTTCTGGGTGGTGATCCTCCCCAGAAATGTCACCACCTTTTCCCCTTCTCTTTTGCTTATTCTGAGCCGGTTCTTTCCTTTTGGTTCCGGTTCTACGGCATTGTATATGACCTCAATCTTTTCGGGGGAGATGTGGTATTTCTCAATAATGGTCTTGCTGGTGAACTGACTTACCGCAATGATTTTATCTGCCATTTCCATCCCCTCTCGTTCCATGGCATAAACACGGGGGTTGACATTTCCCCCGCTGCGGTCAAAATCTGTGGCATGCACATGGATAATTAAAGGTTTACCTGAAATTTTTTTGGCCGCAATTCCAGCCCGGTAGGTCAGCCAGTCATGCGAATGGATAAGATCAAAAGCATGGTTACGGGCAATAATTTCGGCAACAAGGGCATAATTTTTAATCTCCTCCATCAGGTCCGGTCCATATTTTCCGCTGAAATTAATGCGGAATCCCTCATTGGTTTGAATAAACCTCGATTTTTCCGGATGGGGTTGCTGTTTTCGCTGCCAGAATTCCTGTTCACTCAGGTATGGAATCAGGGAGGAGTCCACTTCAATGGCATCCATTTTTCTTGAGGTGTTCTCAAAGGTTTTTTCTTTCCTGGTAAGGGATACAGTGTTGGCTCCCTTAAGTTGAATCAGGGTTTGGTTTTCATCTCCGTAAGCTTTGGGTACTACAAACAGGACATCGATATCTTTCAATTCAGCCAGTCCTTTTGTGAGTCCGTAGCATGCCGTTCCCAGTCCTCCTGAAATATGTGGTGGAAATTCCCAGCCAAACATCAGTACCTTCATTTTTTCTGTTTTTGCTTGTAACTGTGGATGAGTTGCAGGGAATAATAGACTCCGGCTACATTCCAGGCCTGGGAAACAGCTCCTTTGGCTTTATGGGGTGGGTCACCGTCGTACAATTCGGAAAGGGTACCGATGCAGTGTTCGGTCATCTCTTCTTCGAAAACATCCATGAGGTTTTTGATAAAGGGAAGTCCACCCTGCTGGTGAATTCTGAGGTAGGGTTCCACGAAAAACTGCATCAGCCAGGGCCATGCTGCTCCCTGATGACTGGCTCCCTCCCGTTCATCAGGGTTCCCTTTAACGGTACCCCTGTACCTCAGGTGGTCGGGTGACAGCGAGCGCAGCCCCCTTTTGGTAAGTAATTTTTGTTGAGCTACACTGAGGATTGATTTTTTTTGATGTTTGCTCAGAGGGGAATAATCCAATCCTGCCGCAATGACCATGTTGGGTCGAATGGCCCAGTCTGCCTGGCCTTTCTGAACAACATCGGCCAAATGTTCGTGCCCGTCGTTCCAAAAGGTTTTCAAAAAAGCACGGCTGACTTTTTCAGGGATTTTTTTCCATTCAGCAACAAATTCTTTGTCTCCTGCAGCTTTGGCCAGTTCAATGGCAAAGCAAAGGGCGTTAAACCAGAGGGCATTGATTTCAACCGCCAGTCCTGCCCGCTGTACCGCAGGGTGTCCGTAAACATATGAGTCCATCCAGGTGAGGGCAGTATTCTCTTGTTCGGTATGGACCAGTCCCTCCGCTGTGGGAGTTATGAAAGCATGTACCGGTGTACGGTAGATTTTCAAAATCTCTTTGATGGAATCCCCAAAGTTATCCCAGATAAATGAAGGGTTGATGTTTTTTTTGGAATAGTGCTGAATGGCCCAGATATACCACAAAGGGGCATCAGCAGACTGGTAAACCGGCTGGTTGCTTTGGATGTGGTCTGGAAACATGCCTTTCCGCAAGTATTTCCTGTAGGTTTTCAGCACATCCTCAAAAAGGGAGTTGTTTTTTGCCGCCATGGCCAGTCCGGGCAATGCAATGAAAGTTTGTCGTGTGATGCTGCTGTGCCACGGATATCCGGCAATAATATCGGTCTCTTTCTTTTTGTGGAAAATAAATTGTTCACTGGCATTTTGCAATGAGCTGATGAAGGTGTAGCGGCGTATTCGTTTTTTCAATTCATGGGTAAACCGCTGATGAAGGGCGGCAGGGTTTGTCTCCTCCAAACCTGCAGAGAAGACTACCGCATTCCCTTCCTGCATGGTGAGTTCAAAATACCCCGGAACAAATAAGTCTTCCAGAAATGCATACCCCCGGTTGAGCTCTTTCATGTATTCAATGTCGTAATACCAGTCGGGAGCCTGAATAAATTCGTTTTCATGACTGAACTGCATATGGAGTTGGGGATAACCATCATAAATCCGGGTACTTATTCCATGATCAATGCGCGGGAATTTGGTATGGACAAACATGTTGGCTTTGCTCAGGGCATGAATGTTCCGGAAAGCCAAAAAAGGCCTGAACTGCAGGGTGATTGCCTCCGGGGCTTTTTCGAGGGTGTAACGGATAAGCACCTGCTCTTTCTTTTCCGGTAAAATACGCTCCATGGTAAGGATAACCCCTCCTGCACGATAGGTGATTACAGGAATCTGATCAAATTCAATGTTTCGGATGTATTTATGTCCCTTCGGATCATAAACCCCTCCTTTATAGCGGTGAATGCCCAGATTCAATTTCTCTTTCCCATGGACAATACTCACATCGAGTGACGAAAGCAGAACATGTTTTTCTCCTCCGAAGTTTTCAATGGGACACACCAGGAGTCCATGGTACTTTCGGGTGTTGCACCCGTTAAGGGAGGTGCTGATATAGGTGCCGGCTTTGTTTGTTCGCAGAATCTCCCTGTGAAGGGAATATTCAAGGTTTATCAGTTGTTCTTTGTCAAATTTGAGGTAACTCATGGCTTATCTTGTCTATTTGTTCCAAAAAATAATTTTCCTCAAAAGTTAAATTAAGATACGAAAAATTTTTCTGAAGTGTCTGCGTTTTCAAAAGGCTTTGCTCCAAAAAAAGAAGGTATTCTTTCGTTAACCGGTTAAACGGTTTATGGTTCATGGCGTTGACCACTTTTTGAACTTCTCCGGAAATTTCACGGCTTTTGGGATCAATTAAGCTTTCGGCAAATTTTTCCCAGATATGGTTTACTGCCAGGGGGGACAGGTGGATCATGTCTTCGCTGTAGAAGCGGTAATCACGTAATTCGTCCATCACAATTTCATAGGCGGGGAAATAAGCGCAGCGTTTATTGCCAAAACCCCTTATAAGCTGGTCAATGGCAAGGATCAATGTTGCTTTGCTGCGCTGGTTTTCAACCGCACCGTCTTTCCAGTGGCGGATGGGACTAACGGTAAAAACGATTTTTAATTTCGGGTTGATTTTCCAAATTTCCCCGATCAAAATGCGGAATTCTTCCACGATTTCTCCGCCGGTGAGGCGGTAGCGGTGAAATAATTTACCCGGAATTTTATGGCAGTTGGAAACGGTTTGTCCTGTGGGCTTGTATTCGTAAACCCAGGCCGTGCCAAAGGTTATAAATAGGAAATCGGCTTTTTGAAGCATTTGAGCGGAGGTTTCCAGTCGGCTGTTGATGGCAGAAAGCGCTTTTTGCTTATCGGGTGATGAAAACCGGCTGTGGTGAAAGAAACTGTGCCATAATCCATCATGATGAATCAGTTCATTCTCCGAAAACGTCTCTTTTTTTAACAGGAACCGGAGGGCATGGGCTACCGAAACAGGATTGTATAAGATGCCGAACGGATTGATGTCCACCGGGTATTTTAATTCCGCCATTTTGTGGCCCACATTTTCGGTAAAACAGGAACCGATAAAGAGGTGTAATTTTTCATATCCTCCTTTCCACCTGAATTCAGGAGTCTCCACAATTGTTTGAAAGCCCTGGCTTTTGGTCATTTTACTTTGGGGATATCAATTTTTTTAAGGACAAGACCCGTACGTGCCGGCAGGTAGAGTTTCAGGTAATGCTGGCTTTTCATTCCTCCGGAGGGCATGGTATAATAAGGAATCTCTTCATCCACATGGTCATGCCCGCCAAAATCCCCGGAATCGGTATTCAAAACAATCTGGTATTTTCCGGGTCCCAGGGGAATCCCATAATCGGTGAAAGATTGTACCGGATTGAAATTAAACACAAAAAGAAATAAACCGCGGTGATAGGCCAGGACCTGGTCGGGTTTGTTTTCCATCACAAAATCAACAGGAGGGATGGTAAGGAGTTTATTGTCATTTATCATCCGGATGAGGGCTTTGTCAAAATCGTAAAGCCAGTGGAATTTGAGCTCCGGGTCTTCGGCAATGCTCCAGATTCGGCGGCAATGTTTATACGACCAACCGTTTCCTTCGCGTGGGAAGTCGATCCATTCGGGATGCCCGAATTCATTGCCCATAAAATTGAGGTAGGCTCCTCCGGCAGTGGTGGAGGTAATCAGCCGTATCATTTTGTGCAGCGCAATTCCCCGGTCCACAATCAGGTTGGGCTGGTCTTTGCGCATGCTGTAATACATCTCTTTATCGATGAGGCGGAAAATGATGGTTTTGTCTCCTACCAGCGCCTGGTCATGCGATTCGGCATAGCTTACCACCTTTTCGTCGAGCCGCTTGGAGGTGAGCTGGTGAAAAATATCTCCCACTTCCCAGTCGTCATCCTTTTTCTCTTTGATCAGTTTTATCCAGTAATCGGGCACTCCCATGGCCATGCGGAAATCAAATCCGATTCCACCTTTTTCCACCGGCACGGCAAGGCCTGGCATGCCACTCATGTCCTCAGCAATGGCGATTGAATGGCTTTTTACCTGTTTCATCAGTTTATTGGCCAGGGTTAAATAGGTGGTGGCCTCAATGTCCACATTATCGCCAAAGTAGTCATGATAACTGGTAAAGGCTTTCCCCAGTCCGTGATCGAAATAGAGCATGCTGGTTACCCCGTCGAACCGGAATCCGTCGAACTGGTATTCCTCGAGCCAGTATTTGATGTTGGACAGGAGAAAATGCAGCACCTCGTTTTTGTCGTAGTTAAAGCAGTAAGAGTCCCAGGCGGGATGTTCCCCTTTTGCTCCTTCATGAAAAAACTGGAAACGGGTTCCGTCATATTTTCCAAGGCCTTCCTGCTCATTTTTAACGGCATGGGAATGGACAATATCCATGATGACGGCCATGCCCATTCCATGGGCTTCATCCACCAGTTGTTTCAGCTCATCGGGTGTTCCAAAGCGGGAACTGGGTGCAAAAAAGCTGGAGACATGGTATCCAAAACTTCCATAGTAGGGATGTTCGGGGATGGCCATAAGCTGGATGGTATTGTATCCGTTGGCCTTGATGCGGGGCAACATGTTTTCCCTGAATTCATTGTAAGTATGCACGCGCTCTTCTTCACCGGCCATGCCAATGTGGGCTTCATAAATCAGGGGTGGCTCAACAATTCCCCTGAAGGATTTGTGCTTCCACTCATAAGGTTCCGCAGGAAACCAGGCTTTGGCATTAAAGATTTTGCTGTCGGGGTCCTGCACCACATACCTTGCCCAGGCAGGCAC
Organism: uncultured Tangfeifania sp.; assembly: GCA_964436325.1. Lineage (GTDB taxonomy): Bacteria > Bacteroidota > Bacteroidia > Bacteroidales > Prolixibacteraceae > Tangfeifania. The sequence continues at coordinate 9,305 of CAYTDH010000054.1, read as the reverse complement.
CCTTTTGCCGTAATCCAGGGGCCAATGCACCGAAAGGGCATACAAGTCGCCGTGGTGAAGGGCTT
>CAYTDH010000054.1:0-9140 GCA_964436325.1 uncultured Tangfeifania sp. | reverse complement strand
TAATCCAGGGGCCAATGCACCGAAAGGGCATACAAGTCGCCGTGGTGAAGGGCTTCCTCCTCCAGATGGAGTTCCCACACGCCATGTTCGAGGGATTTTAAGGCATATTGATCGCTTTCCTGCCAGTCATTGAACGTGCCGGTGAGGTATATTTGTGTTGCATGAGGCGCCCATTCACGCATGACCCAGCCCTCGCTGGTCTTGTGGAGTCCGAAATAGAGATGACCTGAAGCAAACTCATAAAGCGAACTGCTTCCCGCCAGCACTTTTTCTTTTTCCCGGGCGGCATTGATCCGGCTGGTAATGGCTCCGGCGAATGGCTGTAGCCATTTATCGTCCTCAACAATTTGCGGAAGTTTTTGCGTCATAATGTTTTTTTATAAAGATAAAGATTCACTTGTGATTGGGGATTATTTTTTCTCCTTTTTAAAAATATTTTTAATCGACTGCCAGATTCCCTTTTTTTCTTCTTGCTCTTTTTCAGTGGTTCCCGGGGCTTTTTGCTGCAGGTCTAATTTTTCCTCTTTGTCTTTGCGTGCAAAAAGCCTGTCGAGCAATGTCTCTTTCCGTTCCATTTCAAACATCTCTTTGTAGGGAGGAATGTTTAAATCGGCGAGCAGTTGGTCGTCGAGTTCAGGGAATTGTCTGTTTTTCAGTTCACGGTAGCGTGAATCCTGATACAATTTGGAGTAAAATTTCCCCACAATGGGCAGCGCCATATAGGAGCCCTGTCCGTAAGTGATGGTACGAAAATGGATGCCCGGGTCTTCTGCGCCCACCCAGCATCCGGTAATTAGGTGGGGCGTCAGGCCGACAAACCAGCCATCCGATTGATTCTGAGTGGTCCCCGTTTTGCCGGCAAAGTCCCCGGGGATGTTGTAAACGGAGCGTATTTTTCGTCCGGTCCCCTCTTGAATAGCCGTTTGCAGCATGTGGGTTATCATGTTGCAGTTAACGGGGGTTAGTCCGGTTTGTTCGGGTGGCGGTGGCAAAAATTCCTCGAGTAACTGCCCCCCGGGGGAGGAAATTGAAACCAGGTATCGGGGTTCCATGCGTGTTCCCTGGTTGAGGATGGTCGCATAAGCCGAAAGAAGGTTTTTCAAATCAATGGAAGCAACTCCCAGAGCCAGGGAAGGAACATTGGGAAGGTCAGTTTCCACACCGAGCTGGTGGGCTGTGGATATGGCATTGTCGATGCCGGCCTCCATGAGAATTTCCACAGAAACGGTATTTACCGAGCGTGAAAGGGCACCTTCCATGGTGTAATATCCTGAGTAGTCGCCGTGGGAATTGGAGGGTGACCATCCCTGGTACCGTTCATATACTTTTTTCTGGTTCGGGAAGTATTCGAATGGACTGACGCCGTTTTCGAGGGCAGATAAATAGACAAAAGGCTTGAAAGTGGAGCCCGTCTGCCTGTCGGAAAGAACATGGTCGTATTTGAAAAAGCGGAAATCGATGCCTCCCACCCATGCTTTCAGATTTCCGGTCTGCGGCTCGAGGGCCAAAAACCCGGAATTCAAAAAACGAAGGTAATGTTTCACCGAATCGAGGGGGGTAGTCTCTGCTTTTTTCATGCCATCCCAGGTAAACAGCGAAGCGGTTATTTTTTCTTGAAATGCTTTTTCAATCTCTTCGGGACTGTGTCCGGCGGCTTTCATGTGTTTGTACCTGTCGGTGCGCCTGATGGCCCGCTCCAGGATATCGGGGTTTCCCCTCCATGGATCGGTATTTTTCCAGTGGGTGTCAAATACATTTTGCAGGTTTTGCATGTATTCTTTAACCGACTGGCGGGCAAAATACTGATAGTCATAATTCACCGTAGTTTCGATGTGAAGACCGTCGGTGTAAAGGTTCCACGGTTCTCCGTTTTCTTTGGAGTTTCGGGAACACCAGTCGAGCAGCTCTGGTTTTAACATTTCCAGGAAATAAGGGGCAGGGCCCTGGTTGTAAGAGATTTTTTGGTAATCTATCTCCAGCGGTTTTTCCATGTAGGCTTCTCCTTCGGCTGCCGGCAGGAATCCGTATTTGACCATTTGGGCAATGACCACATTGCGCCGCTCTTGTGATTTTTCGGGATTGATGCGTGGATTGTACCGGTTATTGGCTTTTAGCATCCCAATCAATACGGCGGCTTCATCTACCGTGAGGGCTCCTGGCTTTTTGCTGAAGAAACGCTCCGCCGCCACCTCAATGCCAAAGATATTTTCGCTAAAGGGAACGGTGTTCAAATAGAGCGTAAGGATTTCTTCTTTGCTGTAGATGCGCTCGAGACGGTAGGCAATGATCGCTTCGCGCAGTTTGTTGACAGGAAGTGATAAAAGTCCGTAATCTTTCCGGAGAAAGAGATTTTTGGCAATTTGCTGACTCAGGGTACTTCCGCCACCGGCACTGGGGTCCTGAAGAAGGATGCTTTTGAACAACACCCTCAACAGGGCAATCTCATCAATGCCCCGGTGTTCATAAAAACGGGCATCTTCTGTGGCAATAAGAGCATCAATAACATGAGGAGAAATTTCGTGAAAAGCGGCATTGCTCCGGTTCTCCAGATAATAACGCCCCAGTAATCTCCCGTCCTCCGAATAGACCTCCGATGCCTGGGGGTTGACAATCTCGTGGAGCTGGTCAGAGGAAGGCACATGACCTGTAAATCCCAGGTAAACCGCCATAAAAAAAAGGAAAAACAGAATGAGCCCCACAGAAAAGGCCTTGACTAAGAAGATGAAAATCCTCTTACGGAGGCTCCTGGGACTTTTCTTTTTCCGGGAGGGCGGTTTTCTTTTTTTTGTGCTTCGTTTTCCTGTATTTCGCGATGACATGGATTCTAGTTTGATGCAAAATTAAACATTTATGCCTTGAAATGAATGGAATGACCGGGTTATTCCTGTCATTCTTTTTTTCTTTTTTCTGATTTTTTCTATTTTTAAACATTCAAAAGATTTACAAACCCATTTTTTGAATGTGACGCTTTTTTTAACGATTTTAATTTTGAAGATGTATTTAACCTGCTTTTTGAAACCGGTTAAAAAGACGGTTTTACTTTTCCTCCTTTTTTACTCCACTGGAATATTCGGATATAACTCATTCCCTGATTCTGTTGTTTACTACATGGACCTGGCCCGAAAGAGACTGCCCGAAGCAGATTCGCTGACGCTTCATTATGCGGAGATGGCCAATGGACTGGCGCTGGAAACCCAGAGCGATTCCCTGATTACTCTATCTTATTATACCCGCGGAATGGTTTACTATTATAAGGGCTATTTCAAGGCCTCCAATGAATATTATCACCGGGCACTCCAAACAACCTATGCAGAACAGAATCCCTCTTTTCAGTCGAAATTACTGAATAATATTGGCGTTAACTACGATGTGCTTACTGAATTTGATAAGGCCCTCGATAATTATATAAGGTCTTTGGATATTGAGAAAGAACTTGAGAATAAACCAGGAGTAGCCCAAACCAATATCAACATTGGGTTGGTCTATATTTGGGAGAAAAATTTTGAACAAGCCTTTCGATACCTCAATGAAGCCAGAACCTATTTTGAGGCCCATCCCGATTCTTTCTCCCTTGGGCTCATTTATCAGAACCTGATGCTTCATGAGTATCATACGCAGGAGCATTTCGATCCTCAACCTATTTTATCCCTGGCCTTCAAAGCTGAAAAATGCTTTGAACAGATTGGGAACTGGAACGGACTGGTGGAGGTTTATTACAACATGAGCAGGGTGTATCAGTTAGAGGAGGATGAAACAAATGTGCTGGCATGGCTGAACAAAGCGCTTGAAGTTGCCCGTGAACATGAGCTTTACAGTTCGGAAACTGTTCTCCGGATTAAGTTGGCCCGGATCAAACTGATGGACACAGGGAAAGCGCATCAAGAGAAAGTACTGCTTGAGGGGCTGGAGATTATCCGGGAAAACGGCATCCGTTCAATGGAAGATACCTATTACACTGAATTGCTGCAGTTTTATGCCCTTACAGGAGAAACAACCAAACTTTTTGAGGTATTGGAGCAATTTACCAAGGCCATTAATATTCACCGGACGACAACCCGGATGGAGACGTTCGAGGAGCTTTCATTTATGCATGACCTCAAAAATAAGGAGAATCTGATTGAGATTCAACAGTTGCGAATTGCCAGACAGGAATCCAGGCAATTCATTCTGGTATTGGCCATCCTTCTTTTTATTTTTATTGGCGGAGGTCTGATGTTTTTTTACCGCTATCGCCTCAGGAAATTACGCGATCTCTATTATTTGAACAAAAAAGTTTCTCCGTCGGGCGGATTATTGATGGTTGAAGCAGTGGCTCCTGAGAGCAGCCTTCGTGAAGAGCGGGACGCTTTGAATTTGCTGTATGAGCGTATTCTTGATTTGCTGAAAGAGGAAAAACTGTTTGTCCGGTTTGAGGTAAGTGTGGCCATGTTGGCAGATCGTTTAAATACCAATGAAAAATATATCTCCACAGCGATAAACCGGGGCAGCGGCATGAATTTCTATCATTTTATCAATACCTGGAGAATCAATGAAGCGAAGGATATCCTTCAAAAGGACACACAGAATTCACTTACCCTCGAACAGGTGATGTACCAGGTTGGTTTTCGCTCCCGTACAACGTTCACGGCTGCATTTAAAAAAATGACGGGGCTTACTCCCGGTCAGTTTCGTAAACTGGCCAGGGAAGAAAAGGCAGTTTCCTGATGGGTGAATGAAGGCGGATAACCGGCCATCCTGTTTAGAATCCACAGGAAACATACCACGTTGTTCATATTGTTTTGTGATTTCCATTGAAAATTGCCGTTGATGAAAAAACCGGCGGAAAAACCACACTTCGATTCTTTGCGAAATTCTGTTATCTGAACAAAATTCTGTTATCTGAACAAGATTCTCTTGCAGCTGAACATCCCTTTCCGGAAGATGAATTTAAAAGAAAGCACATTTGTGGTCGAAACAAATTTGGAAAGTCTGGACGCTTTTTGAAGTTATTTTTTTCATTTGGTTTTGATACAGCCGGATGAAAAATTAAAAACTAATGATTATGATACAATTCAAACAAATTTTTTTATTGGGAATTTTAACTGGAGGGCTGTTTTTTTCTTCCTGTCAGCAGGAAGCAACCGGTCCATCATCAGTAAATGGTACGATTACCGCTTACGACGTGAATACTCCCTCGGTAATAACTCCACTTGAGGGGATAAAAGTTTATTTGATGGATGGGAGTGGCAAGAATGTCCCGGATATTCTGCCAGAAGATGCCATTCTGGATTCGGCTTTTACAGATGCATCGGGAAATTACCAGTTTAATGGGCTTCTGCCGGGCAGTTACGCCGTTATGCCACAGGACACCGCGCAGCAACATGCCTTTTTTGATTTGGCGAATGAGGCAACCTCCCCCTATTTTGAGGTGGAAGAAGAAGGTCAATTTTTCACACTTGATTTTTCAACACCTGAACCCGGAGCCGAGAACTCCGGTGATGGCTTTTCCATTTTCATTGAATATGCGAATGTTCCGGAGGCTGTGGAATATCATGTTCAGGTATTGCGACTGGAAAGCTGGCTCTATTTACCCGCCGATTATATAACTGTAAAAAACGTTAACCGAACCGGGGGTTTTGAAAGCAATTTTGAGTTTGATCCCCCGTGGCAAACCCTGTTAGGAACGCAATACAACGACCTTGAGATTGATTTTGTGTTGTATGAAAACAGTTGGCTTGGATTGAGCCGGTTTGATTATAAAACCTTCAGCATCGACATTCCCAGGGAGGGGTATCCTAAGGAAATGCATTTTAAGCTCGACTGGACAGCAAATACCCTGAAACGTACTGATCTTTAATCGAAAATGAAATCATGAAGACAGATCAAAAAAAGTTTTATGCATTGCTGATTTTTGCTGCATCAGTATTATGGACAAGTTGTAACAAAGAAGAAATCCCTTCCGGAGGAAGCGTTCAGGGCCATGTTTACTTGTATAATGAGGATAACCCGGGGATACAGACACCTCTGGAAGGGAAAAAAGTTTATTTGCTGGATGCCGCTGTGGCCATGTTAACCATCGAAGGGGGCAATGGCGATGGTCCAAATCCTTTTCTCGATTCGGTATATACCGATGAAAACGGTTTGTACCGGTTTGAAAACCTGGACCCTTTTTATTATGCCGTTATGCCGGAAGAGAGCGACAGGGGGTACCGGTTTGATCCAGCAAACGGGACTGTGGAATCGATTTTGTTTACTGTGACCGAAGCGAAGGAAAGCTTTAACATCGATTTTAAAGCACAGGAACCTGTGCCTGAAAATACGGAGGGGAAGTTTAAACTGCATTTTAAATCGGTCAACTATCCTTCCGGCGACTATTTGTTTATTTCTGTGACGCAATTTGAAACAGGCATTGAACTCGACCGGCTTTATAACCCTTACCCATGGAGCAGAAAATTTATTGAAAGTGAATATAAAAGCACTGACCTGACGGACCTGGAAGAATTCACCCTTGAATTTGATTACGGCTATTATGGGTTGCACACCCTCACCAATACGTTTGACGTTACGCTGTATTGGAATGGTGAGCTTCTTTTATATAAACCTGAAGCCATTGATTTTAGTATTTCTGATTGTCCGGCCGAAAGTACCTGGACCATCGATTGGACCAATAAAACCATCACACGATCAAATGGGTAAGGTATGAAACGTTTAAACCATTTTTTTTGGAATACGCTAAAAACAGCCAGGAATATCATTTTAATGCCGTTTTTATTTATAATTGCGATAGCCTGTCAAAAACAAGATGTAATTGGCCCTTCTACAATTAAAGGAATGGTTTCGGCTTACGATGCCAATAATCCGGCTATTTCTAATCCACTCGAAGGGATTAAGATTTTACTCCTTGATGTTGAAAATCCGGAAAATATAACGGATGGCACTACCCTGAAAGATGTAACGCTCGATTCAACCTTTACCAATGCCAGCGGTAACTATCAATTCAACAATTTAATGCCGGGTAGTTATGCCCTGTACCTGGCCGATACCAATTTTCACTACAACAGGTTTTATTTCGAAGATGACCTGGCTTCCCCATTTATTGAGGTGGAAGCAACAAGCGAAGTTTTTATCCGGGATTTTAAAACGCCGGAACCTGAGATGGACAACTCAGATGGCATTTTTACGGTACATGTTGAGCTGGTGAACCTTCCGGACCATGATCACCACATAAAATGGAGAATTTTAAGAGAAAATTACATCACAGGTTGTTTTTGGTTTTATTATGAACTTGAGCGTAAGGAGTCCTATTATTTTCCAACTTCGTATTCAAGAAACTTTGGAAGCCCTTATAACTGGGAAGAAGATCCATCGATAGCCGGTGGAAAAAATAACCACATAAGGTTTGAATTCTACATTGGAATTCCAATATATACTCGTAATGGGGACTTTTTTGGTTGGCGTTATACGAAGGCCTCTTTTGATATTTTAGATATTCCGAATACAAATTATAAACGCGATTATTATTACAGCTATGACTGGCAAAACGATGAAGTTTCGTTAACAGGCCATGGTGATTAAAAAAAATTAAAAAAAATCAGAATATCTTTTCCTTAAAAAATTTTTAGCAGAAAAGCGTTTTCTGAGAAATTGCTGCAAATTAGCCTATTTATGAAAAAGAAATTATTATCACTATTGATTCCAATTCTTGCAATACTTGGTAGTTGTGAGACAAATGAAATGCAAATGAGTTCAGTTAGCGGTACTGTAACTCTTTACGATGCCAATAACCGCAGCATTATTTCTCCCATTGAGGGTGTAAAAATTTTTCTTTTTGACGGAGATTATATGCCAGATACTGTGATAATGGAAGGATACAAGTTTGCCATTATCGACTCCGTTTTGACGAATACAGAGGGATTTTACCAGTTTATTAACCTTGCTCCGGGGAATTATGCAGTAACTCCTGATCCGGCTGCACCGGAAGATTATCGTTTTCAACTCACAGAAGATTCCGGACCGTTTCAGTTCACTTTTGATAACAATAACAGGCAACAAAACATCCATTTCACTTCTCCTGTTCCGGAGGCGGAAAATGCCGGGGAAATAAAAATAACATTGCGGCTGCTCCATTTCCCTCAAGACAAAAAGTTTGATATTCGGGTCAGGCAAAAAACATGGACGCTTTTCATTTTTGAGGGCCACAACACGATCATGCAGGAAGATGGATGGATTCCCCAAAGTAATGAAAAGCAATACATTGTTTACGGAGATAAAGGATGGGATGTAGGTTATTCCTCCTTGTTAAATACATTTATTCTGAGGTTAAAAAGGCATGACTGTGATGAGATTTTGCCTGGCATTGAGTCCTGCAATTATGTTTATGCACAATCTGAGTTGTCGCTGGATAAGCACAATCCTCCGCTGGACATAGAATGGATTGTAGATTATAATACCCTCAATTTTTCTCAATATAACTAATAATCATTCAAAATAGAGCCAATGAAAAAAATTTACATAGTAGCCGGAATTATTATTATGGCAGGGTTAACCTTTTCCAAACTTAATGCCCAAAGCATTCAGGAGCCTGAAAAATTTATTGAGGAGTTTAAACAGTATCTCAAAGAAAACTCCCGAACGAAACCTGATGTAACCCTCCCTGGTTTGGGGTTCAGTTTGAAAACTGGAGGTGCTTTCTATCAGTTGGATAGCATTGTGAACTATGCCGCAAAGGATGATGGTACCCTGCAATACGATACCAGAGAAACGTTTTTTTATAACGAGGATAGCATTTGTGAATTGCGTTTGGATTATGCCTGGGATGAAAACACTCAGTCCTGGATAAGCACGAAAAAATGGACTGAAACACTGAATGAATCAAAGGATACGACCATATTTTCGGAGTTCAACTGGGATTCTCAGAATGAAGTGTGGCAGCCCTACACCAAAAGCTATATCGCATATGATGCCTCCAGTGAACCTGAGTATATGTCTTATTACCTCTACAACAGTTCTGCCGGGCAATGGGTATATTTTGGATATACGTTGAAAGAGCGTTTTGATGCCGAAGATGGAACACTGGAAGTTTCTTCCATGTACATGCTGGACTATGCTACCATGACCATTGGAAAATTTATGCGCACCGAAAAGTATTACGGATTGAATGG